>NZ_JBNNVS010000043.1:0-47598 GCF_050280665.1 Pseudomonas sp. NPDC089547
GTCTTCGCCCGCTCCCACAGGGTCTGCGCAATACCTGTGGGAGCGGGCAAGCCCGCGAAGAGGCCGGTGCTAGCTACCCCTTACCCGACCAACCGCCGCAACTGCCGCTTCACCCACGGCTCGGCACTCACTAGGATCACCCCCAGCAACACCATCAGCGCGCCAATAACAAAGTTGAAGCTCAGCGGCTCATCCAGCAGCAGTACACCGAAGGTCACCCCAAACAACGGGGTAATGAACGAAAACACCGCCAGGTTCGACGCCAGGTATTTGCGCAACAGCCAGAACCAGGTCAGGTAACTGACGAACGACACCACAATCCCCTGGAACAGCACACTGCCCATGGCCAGCGGCGTCAACGACACCGCGCCGATCTGTCCGCTGAGCAGGGCAATCAGCAACAACCCGGCAAAGCCGACCGCCAATTGATAGAACAAGGTCAAGGTAGCCGGCGCTTCAGAGAGCCGCGAGCAGCGCACCACAACCGTGGTCGCGCCCCAGGCCAGCCCGGCGATTACGCCAAAGGCATCACCCAGCAACATGCGGCCATCCATCTGCTCGAACGACATGCCGCCGGCAAATGCCATGGCAATGCCACCGAATGCCAACAGAATCCCCAACCACTGCAACAACCGCAGGCGCTCACTGGGCAGCCTGAAATGCAGGCCCAGCGCAGTGAACACCGGTGCGGTATAGAGGAACACAGACATGTGCGCCGCCGATGTCAGCTTCAGGCCCTCGGCGATGAACAGGAACTCCACGCCGAACAGACCGCCAGCGAGCAACCCGGCACGCCAGGTATTGCCGAGCTGTTCCCAGCCTCCGCGCCAGCACAGCATCAGCGCCACCAGCACGGCAGCGATGCCATTGCGCAACGCTGCCTGCATCACTGGCGCGATATCGACGGCGGCAGTTTTGATCAGCACCTGCTGGCAACCCCAGATCAGGCACAGCCCTAGCATCACCTGAAAGGCGAAGGCGTCAGGGTTCTTGCGGGCCGCACTCATAGGCGGGCCTCTGGGGTGATCGAAGGCATGGGCATAGGCTCGGCAGTATTCAGAAGCTACCGATTATCGGGTTTGCGTACCCGATCTTGCCAGCCTCAAAACGACCTCAAGCGATCTGCGCTTTTGCCGACACCTGTTCGAAGGTGGTTTCATCCAGCGCATCCTCCTGCTCATCAAGCACCTGGCGCGGGTGCTCGAAGCCCGGGATGCTGCTGTCGATCAGGCTCATCAGCCGCGAGCCGCGCTCGGTCAGCACGAAGTTCTCGCCGTTGCCGCCGTCTTCCTCGGGCCGGCTTTCGATAAAGCCGCGCCCGAACAACAACTTTTCATACTCGCAGGCACGGGTTTTCAGGTGGTCCAGGTCACCCACCGGCTCACCCTTGGCGGCCAGCGCGGCAGCGTGCTGCTCGGCATAAGGGCGTGGCGTAAAGCTGTGACCGCCGCTGTTCTGCACCTCGTGCAGCAAGCGTTCGATCAGGTCCCAGTCGTAGGCGATGCTCATGGCTCAGGGCTCCTGCTGTGGACGGAAGGGGTACACAGGTTGGGACTCGCCAGTGAGGTGCGGTGTTCCGCAAGATCTTGGTGGGTAGATGTGCGTGGCCCTGAAGACGCTGCTACGGCAATAGGCAGAAACCATTTGCGGGACCGCCAAGTGTAGTTTATAAACTACATTCACTCGATGAAGAAAATCGAATCCAGCAGTTTCAGACATTGGGTGACCGGCCTCCGGGACATCAGCGCCAGAGCCCGAATCATTTCTCGGATCAACCGGTTGATGGAGGGCCTGCCTGGCGACGTATCACCGGTCGGCCACGGCGTCAGTGAGCTCAGGGTTCACTATGGGCCTGGTTACCGGGTGTATTTCCATCAGGCGGGCAGCACGTTCGTGATTCTTTTGTGCGGCGGCGATAAAAGCAGCCAACAACGAGACATCAAGACAGCCCACCAGATTCTGCGTTCGTGGAGGATGCAAAATGACTGAAACCTTCTCTGAATTCGACCCCGCCGAATACCTCACCACCCCCGAAGCAATAGCGGTGTTCATGACCGATGCCCTTGAGACTGGGGATGCCAGCTATGTCGCCAAAGCTGTCGGCGTGGTAGCGCGAGCAAAAGGCATGAGCGAGCTGGCAAAAGAAACCGGGCTGTCTCGTGAACAGCTTTACCGGTCTTTCAGCGAGCATGGCAACCCAACCCTCAAATCGTTCCTGACCGTCATGAAAGCACTCGGCATAGACATGACAGCGCGTCCCCACATCGCAGGCTGACATACCGGCCTCCCAGTGATGCTGGACCACCCCGAGATCGCTACCATTTACGTGCCGCAGCGCCTGGAAAAGCTCAGCGCGGCTTCTGCTGAGCTTGCATGTACTGGCGCAGCAACTGGTTTATGCGGGTCTGGTAACCGCTGCCCTGCTCTTTGAACCAGGCTAGGACATCTGAGTCCAGGCGAATGGTCACTGCCTGCTTGGCAGGAACACGCAGCTCGGCCTGACGGAAAAACTCCTCGTCGAGCTCTGGGATATCTGTTGTATCGATATGCTTGTCGTCCTGCCGGGCCAGCCGGTTCCAGTCAGTTTTGGATGATTTGGTCATAGTGTCTGGCCTCCCATTTGGTGGCTTTTCTCGCGGAAATAATGCGTATCACTTCACCCCGCCTCTCTGTGTACACGACGACGCCTATCAGCGCCTTCAGCCATCCGATGCTGACCCAACGCTCTTCAGCACACGCCACATGCTCATCGCGCCGGATCAGCATGGGGTGGTTGAACATATCAGGCACGTCGGCAAAATCGATGCCGTGCTTGCGGATATTGATCTGGTTTTTCGCTTCGTCCCATTCAAAGAACATGGGACGCCCTGTATTTACAGCTGTACATACAATACCCCCTCTTTTCCTCCGAGCCTAGAGTGATGTAGCGCGCTGTTCAACGGCGCAAAGGGGATATTGAGGCACTTCAGAAACGGACTACTTCCATCATGGAAATGATCCACCGGTCGCAAGCCCTGAACTTCCCCACACCCGCAGCCCTCCACCGCGCATAGCCACCGCTGGAGGTAAAAAGGATGAAACCGCTGCTACCCATTGCCTGCGCCACCGCCCTGCTCTGCGCTCTGCCCGCGTGGGCCTGCACACCAGAGGAAGCGACGCAGAAACGTGAAGAGCTGGCCGGGTTGGTTACCCAGTTGACCGAGCAGAACCCGCAGAAGGCCAAGGAGATCAATGACGAGCTTCAGGGTATGGATCTGGAGACGGCGAGCAAGGACTTGCCCGACAAGTGTCAGCTGATTGACCAGCGGATCAAGGAATTGAAAACGGCGGAGAAGAAGGCTGATTAATTGTCGCCTGTGCCGGCCTCTTCGCGGGTAAATCGGATCGCCGCACCGCCGCTCCCACAGGTACTCCACAGCCTTCGAAAGCTGTGCAATACCTGTGGGAGCGGCGGTGCGGCGATCCGATTTACCCGCGAAGAAGCAAGCCTCGCTACTGAATATTACTCAGCAGCCGGCTTGCGCTTTTTCAGCGGTGCCAGGCCGTCAGCGCTGGCCAGCGGTGCGTTTGGCCTCGGCTTGGCGGTTGGCTTGCGCTTGGCGGCAGCTTTCTTGTCGCCGCCCTTCTTGTCGACCTTCTTCTTCTTGGCCCCAACAGCCTTGCCCGACGCCTTGACCTTCTTCGGCCCGCTGTAGGTGCCCTTCACTTCCTTGATCACCCGGCGCTCGAACTGCTGCTTCAGGTAGCGCTCGATGCTCGACATCAGGTTCCAGTCGTTGTGGGTGATCAGCGAGATCGCCAGGCCTTCGCTACCGGCGCGGCCGGTGCGGCCCACGCGGTGCACGTATTCGTCACCGCTGCGAGGCATGTCGAAGTTGATCACCAGGTCCAGGCCGTCGATGTCCAGGCCACGGGCCGCCACGTCGGTGGCCACCAGCACCTTGGAGCTGCCCTGCTTGAAGCGCTCAATGGCCAGCTTGCGGTCCTTCTGGTCCTTCTCGCCGTGCAGCACGAAGGCTTTGACGTCCTTGGCCACCAGGTGGCCGTAGATACGGTCGGCCAGGGCGCGGGTATTGGTGAAGATGATCGCCTTGTCGAAGGTCTCGTTGGCCAGCAGCCACTGCACGATCGCCTCTTTGTGCTGGTCGTGGTCGGCGGTAATGATTTGCTGGCGGGTGCCTTCGGCCAGTTGCGAGACACTGTTGAGCATCAGGTGCTCAGGGTCTTTGAGTACTTTGCCGATGATGTCGCGCAGGGCCGCGCCACCGGTGGTGGCGGAGAACAGCAGGGTTTGCTCGCGGTTCTCGCACTCCTTGCACAGGCGCTCCATGTCTTCGGCGAAGCCCATGTCGAGCATTCGGTCGGCTTCGTCAAGGATCATCACTTGCACGTGGGACAGGTCGAGGTTGCCGGCATTGAGATGCTCGAGCAGGCGGCCCGGGGTACCGATCAGCACGTCCGGCACCTTGCGCAGCATGGCGGCCTGTTCCTTGAAATCTTCACCGCCGGTGACCAGGCCCGCCTTGATGTAGGTGAACTGCGAGAACAGCTGCACTTGCTTGAGGGTCTGCTGGGCCAGCTCGCGGGTTGGCAGCAGGATCAGCGAGCGGATCTCTACCCGCCCACCTTTCAGGTCGACCAGGCGGTTGAGCAGCGGCAGTACGAAGGCTGCCGTTTTGCCGCTACCGGTCTGCGCGGTCACGCGTAGGTCACGCCCTTGCAGGGCCAGGGGGATGGCCGCAGCCTGCACCGGGGTTGGCTCGACAAATTTAAGCTCGGCCACGGCTTTAAGCAGGCGTTCATGCAGGGCGAATTGGGAGAACACGGAGGTAACCTCAGGCAAGTGCGGGAAATTCAGTTGCATAGGGTAACGTTTTCTGCCGGCTTAGCCGAATTTCTTTTGGCAACTTTGCCGCCATCCGCGCTCTAATGGCACTTCGTTTCGCAAAAGACTGTACGCAAGCCCATGGATATCCAACGAATCTGGCGTGACTCCCTCGACCTGTGGGGCACCCTCGACCAACATCCCATGCTGCACGCTGCCATCGGCCTGGCGGTGCTGCTGCTGATTTCCCTGGTCATCGGCCGCCTGGCACGCTTCCTGGTACTGCACAGCGCCCGCCTGCTGTCTCGCCAACCGGCGCTGAAGTGGCTGGACGACTTGCGCCACAACAAGGTCCTTCACCGCCTGGCGCAGACCACGCCGTCGCTGGTCCTGCAGTTCGGCCTGAAACTGGTGCCGGAGCTGTCCGACACGGCCCAGCACTTCCTGGGCAATGTCGCGCTGGCCTTTACCCTGCTGTTCATGACCCTGGCGCTGTCGTGCCTGCTGGATGCCCTGCTCGACATCTACGCCCGCACCGAGCACGCCCGCACCCGCTCCATCAAGGGTTATGTGCAACTGGCCAAGATGATGCTGTGGATCTTTGCCTCCATCGTCATCGTCGCCACCCTGATCGACCGCTCGCCGCTGTTGCTGCTGTCGGGCCTCGGTGCCATGTCGGCGGTGCTGCTGTTGGTGTACAAGGACACCCTGCTGTCATTCGTCGCCAGTGTGCAGCTGACCAGCAACGACATGCTGCATGTGGGCGACTGGATCGAAATGCCGCAGGTAGGTGCCGACGGCGATGTGGTGGACATCACCCTGCACACCGTGAAGGTGCAGAACTACGCGTGAGCCAAAGAGAATTTTGAAGATCCGTGAGTGACCGTACATGGACACACACCTCCCCCGAAGGCCCACATCACCACCCTCTCTACATTTTTCTCATCACAAGCCTCACCAATCCAATAACCGCGTTTGCTGGCTACATTCGCCCGCGCGGGTGATGGCGAGGCTAGGAAGTCACAACAAGCAGCAGTGTCCACTAATCACTGTCGACAAAACCAGAAAGGTTAGGTGGGGCCAGACCATCATCATTGGAGGGTGCGGGAAGGCCGTTTAGAGAGATCAGCCGCCGCTGTCAGAATTCGTGATGTCAGCTTGTGCGGCTAATAAATCAGCAAGCCGGTGAATGAGTTGCTCACTGTGCGGTAGGCGCTCTTCGTGCAGCGCTTCCATTGCGCGGCGAAGCAACCCAGGCCGATGCCCGATTAATCTGAACAAGTCGAAAACTTCATCAGGTTGAAGGTCTCCCGGTGCGCTAGGTCTATTGCAAAGCCACTGAATGAATTCATGCCCCAATAGCGGGAGGTCGACCAGTGGCGTAGCGAAAAAGGGCTCATGTCTGGTGGTGCAAAGCTCAGCTAGGTCCGCCCTGCTCGCCCCCACGAAAACAATACGTAGCCCGCAATGTTTAGAGCTATTTAGCTCGTCTCTTGCCGCCTTGAGCCCAGCCATGATGGCCATACGATCAGCCGCCTGTATGATGAGCTGAGCCTCATCAATGAGCAAAACGATCATCTTCCTCGACTTGGCAGAGAGTGCAACGAGAGCTGTGGTGTAGGTTATTTCCTTGCCCAGTCCAATTTTGGAGCAGAACGAATTAACCCATTCCCCACCTTTAGGCCCTTGTGCAGATGGATCTCGGCTGTATTGGTGCTGAAGAGCGCTTCCGATCGAGTTAGAAATGGCGAGCCCCACATCTCCTGCATCGCCTTGGAGGTCGGCATGAACGACAAGCGCGCCCAGTGCGTGCAGCTGCGGCAGCAGATCCTCAGCAATGAATGTCGACTTCCCCGTTCCATAGGACGCAGCTAGGAAGATTCCCGACGGCGCAGCGCTGCCTATGGCCTTCAGCATTATCCGTTTAGCCAGCTGCTCCGCCAATGGCTTACGATGAAACAAAGCGTCGTCCATTATCACGCCTACTGAGTCGTCTGTTGATTGACTATAGATCTCTACGATTACCACTCGAATAGCTAACAATCCCACAGCAATCGACCCGAGTCACCGGCAATCCAGAGATGAATTAGCAATGTGCGAATTTTGCATACTACCTTTACGCAATTGACCATACATTTGCTTTTGACGTGCCCAGTCAATTGCATTCGATCTGACCAGTTGCAACCATGGCTGAGGGGTGAAAGGCCTCATCCACAATGGCAGCTTACGACCCATAGCTGCCGGTCAAATTTAGTCATGGGATGGAGTAGAATATACGCTTAATTTACGTGGCCCTACAAACTACCAGAATGAGACGAAAATGAAAATCAACTACCGCGGTGTGCGTGAGCCGCACTGGTCGAGCAGCGAATGCTCCTCTATCAATTGTCTGGTGTTCTTTGAGCACCTCGGGCATGAAGTGCCTTTTACGGCTTCCCCGTTGGACTCCGAACCTCACGGGAGAGAAATATTCGAGCGATGCGTATCGGGTGAATTTGGCGCTGTAGCCCCGGCGAAACCCGACGCAGCGGCATTTGTACATGAAGAATTACATCCACCAGTTTTACCTGTCGGGTGGCACGATATCCATGAGTTTCTCGAAGAGGCCAATCGCGAGAACGCCAGCGGTACCGAGAGAGGGCTTGTTCTTGTCTGGGCGTCTATGGTAGATGAAATGCTATGCCGGCTACTAGAGCAATTTCTGGTTGAAAGCACCATTACGAAGGATATGCTTCGTGGAGGCAGCGGTCCTCTGTCCGCCTTTTCAGCTCGAACGAAGGCCGCTTTCTCGCTCGGCCTTATTTCGAGAGATGAACTACAAGTTATTGAAGGAGTGCGAGCAGTTCGAAATAGCTTTGCACACAAGCTAGGAATTTCACTTGCAGACACCTCCTTGCACGACAAATGCAAAGACCTTTACCGGAAGACCTTTAACGACAATTACACCTTTGATGCGAAACACTATTACTCGCAAGCTTGCACCAGGCTACTCATGATACTCAGTGGCAGGATTGCATCCATTGCGCAGAATCGCCGACAAGAGTGCACAGATCCTAGGCCAATTTATGACCGCTAACTTGACCTCGCTTGCCAATAAGATGAATTGTCGCTGATTTGGTAGATGCCGCGACTGGTCGGTTTTAGCCGTTCTCTGCTCGCCGCCGCCGGGTGCTTCGGGTCGATAGCGGTCATTCTGATCGTCCGCTATCGACCCGAAACGGACGTTCAACTACAAGCAAATGCTTCCCAAAATGAGTCCTGCACTGGACTGGGAACTGCAAATTATCCATCCTGTTAATGAATGGGCAAGAAGCGCACAGGAGAGGATGATCATGACTGGACTTACGCGGGAAAACCCTACGACCATTGCCTTCGTAGTGAATTGCTATCTGAGCAACGCGATCAGTACGCTGGAGCTACAAACGTGGGCGGCTGATGTTGCAGGATCAGGGGCAGCGCATCCCGACTACTTACTAGATTTGACTACTTTTGACGCTCCGCGCTTCCACGTTTATGAAACCTTGGGTTTTAGCCCTAGCCGAACATTTTCAGCCGAAGAAAACCATGCGATTTATGGCATTGCATACCTCCGTGATCGCGAGGTATATGAATCCGTAGATAAGGCCCGAGCGTTGCAGGCCTTGCATCAAAACCCGAATGTTCGTACGGAATTTGCAGCCGTTTTTCCGTTCCTGCTTCGCGGGTAAACCCGCTCCCACAGCGTTCTTGTCAGCCTCGAAAATGAGCAAGAGCAGCACTTTCGCAATGGCAGCTATGGGTGGATAGCAGCCAGCCGCGACTGACCTCTGTCGACCGCAGCCGAACGGCAAAGTAACTCCTTGGGCCCAAGCAGGAGCTAGCCAAGACACAACCGTAGGGCAGCCCAGGACACGTCTGGGGCACCTGTTTTTGTTGTTATGGGGATTAGGGTATTGTGCGTCTCCTATTGCGCCGAGGGGTGCTCAGGGAGAAAGGTCGATGACGGGTAAGGGTGTACCTACGCTGGATAGAGCGAAGGTTCTGGAAAATGCTGTAACGTCCATTCAGCTAGGGATTGAGGATTACCAGCTCACGCAGGGTGATAACGGGAACCCCCTCCGAGCCGTTTCATCCGCTCGAAACCTCTTCGCAGGGGTTTTGCTGCTTTTCAAGTATAAGATTGCAATGCTCGCGGACTCTCCGGAACATGCGGCCAGCCTCATCTACAAGGCAAGGAAATTCAAACCCTGCCGTGACCAAGATGGCGTAATCGTGTGGCGTCCCGAGCTTGAACGAAACAAGACAATCGACGTAGCAGACATTGAACTGCACTTTGAGGGTCTTGGCATCCGCACTGATTGGGCCGCCGTGAATATCCTGCAACGGTGCCGGAACGATCTGGAACACCTCCACCCCAAGCATCCCCTGGAGGAGATCAATAAATTCTTGCTTGATCTATTCCCACTCCTGCGAGACTTCATCACACACGAGTTATCAGAGAATCCGGCAGCCTTGCTAGGGGAGACCTGGGAAGTCATGCTGAGAAATCACCAGTTCTTTGTCCACAATTTGGAGGAGGTACAGCGCCAGTGGGAAGACCTGGGTGTCATGGCGCATACCCGCGAGTTGTTCAAGGCCTGCTCATGCCCTGCCTGTGGTTCCCCGCTGCTTGAGCCTAACCGGGAAGACCTCCAGGCTGGAATGCCCTTCAACTACTCGGAGTTTCGATACAACTGCCTCGCATGCAACCAGTCAGATTCGTTCATTGAGTTAATGGAAGAGGAGTTGCGAACCACCCGAGAGAACCCTTTCGACGACGACGAAGTCATCACAGACTGCGGTAGTTGCGGCGCTCCGATGTTCGATCTATCCGAAGGGCATTGCCATCTTTGTGGCTACGCTTATCAGCCGCCGAAGTGCTCAGGGTGCCACACCCCCTTAGAAGGCTACGAAGCGGAGAATGGATCTCTATGTGATAGGTGCTCGGAGTACGCACACTACAATGATGAGTACGAGCCTCACATAAGCTAGCCATTGTCCCCCACTAAAGCGCTTCCGAGTTTCCTCTGGCAAGACCCGCTCTGGGTAGCAAGCTGTTACCACGGGTATGCTGGAACGGGATTGAAGCTCACCCATTAACACGGAGAGACCTGTCAGTTATGCATGAATCCGCGCGAGCGACCGTCAAATGCCAGGACGCAGGCGATGGAACGGGGGAAGTCATCGTTGAGCTTCCTGACGACATCATTAAAAGCATGGGGCTCAAGATTGGTGATTCGCTAAACATAGAATTGGCCGACGGAGCCATAGTGCTCACTCCAGTAGGAGGGGCAAGCAATATCGATCACTGACCACATACGAGTATTTCAGCTTCTACGTCAGTGGAAGAGAACACAACTGCCCCGAATGTGTGAGGGTTCTGAACGACAGCAATGGGTCGTTAGCGGTCAGTCGTGAATTGGTATCTCCGCCCTTCAGCCTTGTTTTCGGCTGGTAAGCCTCGACGAAAATCACGCACCAAGTACAGGGCAATTCCCAATTCTCATTCCCGCTATTTTCAGTAGGATGCTATCGAAAAATAGGGTATAAAAGGTTTAGCCTGCAACATCACCATGAGGAATGAAAATGTCGAAGCTCGCTGAATTCAGGGCACTTGAACGTCATCTGGCTGAGCAGCTGCAAGCCTTGGAAGCCATGAAAGGCGACAAAGCTCTGGAGCAAGAAATTAAATTTGAACAACAGCTGCGGGAGCTGCTGGGTGCATACGGAAAATCGCTTAAAGATGTGATTGCAATCCTGGACCCTCAAGCCACGCGTTCTAATGCCCCTGCTACTAAGGGTCGCCAGGCTGTATCAAGCCGTAAGCCGCGAGCGGTAAAGGTCTACAAGAACCCGCACACAGGCGAAGTCATCGAGACCAAGGGCGGCAACCATCGTCAGCTCAAAGAGTGGAAAGCAGAGCATGGCGCAGCCGCAGTTGAAAGCTGGGTGAGCTAATCAATCGTGCGGAAGGGGCGGAAATTTCCATAGACCCGCCTCTTTTTCCCAGCCTTTAAGCTGGAGTCACACACAATCTTACGAGGCCTACTGACGCCACGACGGAATACCTTGAGGCAGGGGAATGCAGCCCGTTTTTGATATGAAAGACGTGCTGAACTCCTCCCTTTCAGTCAAGACCATCAAATGGACAGGCCACTCACTCCAAAGCTCATAGCAGGAGTCATGGGCTAGCGCGGCTTCCTTCTGATCTGAGCAAACAATCAACAGGTCCACATCCCCGAAATGCTTTGTGTCAAGGAAAAACGAACCGAAGCCATACCACCTGACGTTAGGCAGAATGGCTAATGTGGACGCCATCGCCCTAGAGAGGCAGTCCAGCATCTGCGGAATGCTCATGTTGGCACGTGGAGCCGATGGTAAAACTTACGGCGCTCGTGGAAGAGTTCAATTCCCATTGAGTCAGCAACTTCATACGCATCCGACGTAGGCCAGGCGTTCGGGTTTGTGGCGAAGATCACTGATACCCTTCCATGCTGAGCAATTGCTGTCCGAATGGTGGAGCCTCCTAGCTCATACTCGTTCAGACCTGCAACCAACAGCGGTGGGCCGTTTTTCCGCTGAAACTCATAGATCAGATCCGTCACTCGAACTAGGCGATAGAGATTTGTGTGCTGGGACAGGATCCTTCGGAAATATTCAGTCTCAGGGTGCACAAAATCATTAATCGCTTCAGAACCTCTCCGGCCGCTGATGGCTTTCATCAGGTGTCCAATAGGCCCAAACGCAATTCCTGCATCCTCCAGCATGTGGATAGCCGGTCCCTGCCAGATCGCTGCTTTTGGAATGTTGACGACGAATTCGACATCCGGATCAGTCTCCAGCACTTGCCTTACAGCATCTGGCGTAACCGCAGGAGAGGACACCACGCCAATTCTTGCAGGAGGATATTGCTTTGAGTGAGCGAGGAACGAATATGGCGAGACGATTTCGACACGCTCAACCCATTCCTGCATCTTTGCGATGCAACTGCTCGCGAATTCGGTATTGCTCTGAGGGCTTCGTGCCACTTGCTTACCTCATCATTTCGGCCATTTGCTGAGTAGGGAAACGCGCTCGCGCACCTATGTGAATTTTCGCCACATGACGCGCCTCAAGATCGTAAACGTGCTGGCGGAACAGTTCTAGAGTGTCCTCCTCAGCCTCGGTCATCAGCCCTGTGTTTGCGTCAAGGATGCTGAGAATACGACGAGAATTTGGAATGATCTGCTGCACCATCTTGTACTTCCATTGCGCAGCTTCCTCAGCCTCTGGGTTGAAACGGTAGTCCAGGTCAGGATTAAGCTGCTCAAAGATCATTCGATTTTGCCGCATCAGCGGTTTGATAGCCGCCAGGGTTTCAGCACGACTGTCGAACACCTGTGCTCCAAAGAGGCTTGCAAGCTTGCGCTCATGTTCGCGCTTCCACCCGATAACTGTCTCATCGGGAAAGTCCTCCGGGGCCTTGTCAATCGTCGTGTGACAGGTAGGGCACAGCAGGATCAGGTTCTCGAAAGCGCCCCGCTCCTCTGCCGACATGTCAGGCTTACCACGAGGTCCATAATCATTCGCCGCGAAGATATGAGCCATTTCGGCCACATGGATCACTTTCGAACCGGTGTCGAGGAAGAGGTGCGTGGTACACCCTGGGCGCTGGCAGTACCCAGCCGAGGAAGCAAACAGTCGCTTCTCCGTGAGTGTGTCTGGTGACGCCTTGCCGCGAGAACACGCCATTAGAAAATACCTTTCGTGGATCAATTTCATGACTCTATTCCGACCACTTGGTGAAATCGACTCACCGACCTGGTGAAGCCAAGTAGCCACGCTGTACGCGAAGACGGAGTACCTTACTCGGAGCTTGCCGCCATGCGCCAAACGTCCCTAAGAAGCCATCGCGCTCATGGCGATTCCTTTGGCGGCTCGCCGGTAAAAAGCTGCTTTCCTCGGGTTAGGCCTAAGCTCAAACCAGATGGCAATTGCTCGATCGAAAGGAGAGCAAGGTTGTCGGTGACGATACGATTGTCATTGAGAACAGCGAATGATGGCACCCATCGCAACGCATTCTGATCGAATTCATAGATCAATTGTCGGGCTCCAGGCCCCTTTGACTTCAGCTTCAAGACCAAGGCAGCGGCTTGGGCAGCAGCGGCGGGTAGCGTTTCATGCGCCTTGTAGTGCTTCTGTAGGTCACGTCCACGGAGGATGAAGGAAATCTGGCAGCCGTACTGATGGGTATGAAAGTCAAGAATCGGAGCGCGCCGCTCTGCGACCTTCTCAATCAGTCTTCGAACCCATGAATGCATGCCCGAATAGGCCGACTTTCCTGCCTCGGTAGCAATGCTGGTCACGAAGGGATTCCAAACCAAGGCCAGAAACGCGAGCCCCACCCTGATCAGTTCCTGATCGGGCACAGCAGCGTTGTTGGAGAGTTCAGTGCGGTAGAAAGGTACTGGAGCATCAACCGCGATGCTATCTACCCACGACTCATCTACTTCCCTAGGGTCCGTGGCCACCTGTATGAAAGCCTCAGTGGGAAGCTCAGGAAGCGTGAGGGGCTCTGAAAAGCTCAACTCAGTCAAGCCGTAGTCCCGGAAACTCGAAACCTCTCCCCCCGCGTAGTATCCCAGAATCGCAGCGATGAACCTCCGCCCCTCCGGCGTCACAAAAATCGCGCAGTCCAGGACCTGTCCCTTGGGCCGACCTGGGTCGTGGTTATGGAGGAGAATATGAGGATGTTTAGTGAATTTATTGACAAGATGATCAGGATCAGCAGGAACGAGTAATTCGCCAGCCTCATTTTTCTTATCTGTCCAAATCACCCCGCAAACAAGCTCACCAAAGCTTCTGCTTTCCAATCGCGCCATAGCGGACTTTGCCCATGCGCGTGCTTCCGCAGTTAACTCCAAAACTTCAGACATATCCCCTCCAAGAAATCCGCCGATTCTCTCAAAACAGTTCAGCGCAAGTACTTTAGCCTAGAGCCCCGAGATGATCTTAAGCCAACTAGATCTCACATTCTACGCATTTTGCGAAGCTCCTTATGCGCCATGGAAACGGCTCAATTCCTGATAGCTCGCCCGCCTAAGAGCACCTTTCCACTGCCTCGCTTCCTAGTAACGTCCTTGAAAAAATACACGTGCGCCGGACCAGGAACTATCTGCTTGCTCCATACAAAACACCGCCACCTTGAAAGCGATGCTCAAACCCCTTTTAAAAACCGCCGACCACAACATCAACAAAGCATCACTTAAACATTTTTAAGTTAGATAACCGCAAGCAAAACTGAAATACAGCGTATCGCGTACCCAGCTTTAACCTCGATACTTTTCACCCAAAAACCCCGATCACGGCCCACCAACAGCAACCCGAATAAATTTCAATATGTAAATCCCATTTACCTGGCATTGAAGCCACTTCGAAATTATATTGCAAAGCACCCAAAAACATCGAAAAAATTTATGGAAATATTTTTACGAGGGAGTTGAAAGTACATGACACGTATGCCAGCCTGAAAAGCATCGAGAGACAACTGAGGCAAACAGGAAGCCATGCAAAAGGATCTGGTCACCTCAGTGGAAGGAAGATTTCGCAAGGTTTTGCTTAAGGATGTATGTCTCTGGGAGCGATGCACGGAACAAGATGCAACGGCTAGCCCGAAATCGACTTCAGAAGAAATAAAGCTCGACTTGCCTTGCACTGATTACCCTATCAAAACGATTGTTCCTAGAACTCCCAACCTAGTTCAGCACTATGTGATCGTGGCTCCAGATGGAAGCTTGTGGAGGGAAGGCACAGTCTATCTTTATAACCGAGCCGTAATTGAGGGTGCAAGTCCGGCCACTGTCGCCAATGACGCCGGCGATTTATGTGACTTTGCAAATGCAATGCTATCAGCACGAAAAGACATGTGGGACTTCAGCGGGCCGAAATCAAGGCGCCCAACGTATTATTATAAAAGCGTGCTAAAAAAAAGAATAATGGAAAGTGTGATAGGCATCCCAACTGCCAATCGAAAGCTATCGAGTATCACAAATTTCTACCGCTCGGCCGCGGCCCGAGGCTTTCAGCCAGAGCAAGAGATGTGGAAAACGATTAAGCGTTCAGTACGCTACAAGGACAGGTACGGCTTTAATCAATCAATAGAAATCATTAGTACAGACTTGCCGTTCAAAAAGGCTGAATATAGCCCCAACCATCCAGGTGGAAATTTCATCATCGACGGCGGCAAGCTTTTTCCAATTGATAAAAACAACCAAGAAGCTTTACTCGAAGCGCTTTACGCGTCTGAAAACTACGAGATGTATCTGAGTCATGTCGTGGCGCTTACCGGTGGACCGCGAATTCAAACAGTTTTTACTATGAGACAAAGCTGTATAAAGATGGATGCTTGTCATGACGGAACAAACCTAGTTACATTTACGGCTGGTGCGGATACTCTTATTGACACGAAAGGTGGGAAAACAGAATACATCTCACTACCGGAGTGGGTGCATTACTTGATAGCTGAGTATCTAAACTCGAAGCGCTACAAGCAACGACAGTCTCTATCCATCATCGGCACCGCTGAAGATCAATACATTTTTCTCACAGAATCGGGAAAACCTTACTATGTGGGCACCAAGGATCGTGCCTTATTCAAAAGTGTGGAAGCAGGTTCAGCAGTCCGTAAATTCAAGAAGGATACCCTTCAAAAAATATTGCTGAGAAACCAGAAAAACTTTGACTTCAGGTTTCACGACTTGAGGGCGACATTCGGCATGAACCTTTTTGAAGATCACAAAGCTCTGGGCATGAGCGAGCTTGCAATTTTGGATTTAATAAAAAACAGACTTAACCATGGCTCCATTATTGTCACGCAAAGATATCTGAAGTTTAAACCGTCACTTGAGCAGGTTGAGAAATCTCAATCGGAATACGAGGATCACATCAGATCGATCGTTGACAAACAGAGAATTATAAATGGCCATTCAAGACAGACAAACTCAGTTAGTTGATCTTGACAAGCATGATCTTGACTCCTTTCAGACTGCTGCTCGATCTATCCCCTTTCAAGACCTAGCAATTCGATACAACAGAATTCGCCGCTACGATGTGGGTTCGCTCTGTTATACAGAGCGCTTTCACGCTCCAAGAAAAAAATCCCGCCCAGTGACGAAGCAATCACTGCGCACTGAGCGGATTGATCGCTTACAGAATTGGGCGCTCGAAATCGCATCAGAACACTATATCAGTGCAACTGGAGCAACTTGCTATACAAACACAGTTAATTTTGTGAAGTTCGCAGACTGGTGCGACCTGTCAAGTCAATCAGATTTCTTATTATCCCCGGAACATTATCATCGAGCACTCGTAATTTACTCGATTGAAATCCAGAACTCCAATCGCATGGGGAATAAAAGTGATTTCACCAGTCAGCGTGATCTTGCAGCAGCAATTAAAGCCGCCCCGTTACTTTTTCCTGGGGCTGACTATGATTTCCGCAAGGACTTAGCAATTGTATCCAGTCCAGCCAAGAAAAACACGCCAACCCCCCCACCACCAGAGGAAGAAGTAGCAGCCTATTTGAGCACGTGCAGCTACATATTTCATGGATTGACTGACTTTTTGCTTGAGGGTAAAAGTTTTCCTAGCCGCCTAGAGCTTGGGTCTGATCAACCTTGGCTGATGTTAGCCGAGTATCCGTTCGCAACAGATCGCATATTGGCAATAAATAAAAAAATTGCCAACAACGTGTTCTGGGATTATTCAACTGGGGAACTCAGATCACTCGAAGCTTGCAGAGCACTCTCCTTGTGTAATGATTCGCAACTTAAAGGAGCATTACGCGCACATCGTGAGCTAATGACAGCTGCAAACATTGACCTGCGTCACCCAATGAGATTGAGGTTAGCAAAGTTCGCACATGATGCGTTCCTTGCCTTGTTTGTAGCTAACGCTGGCTCTAACGACCAACCCACTGAAGATATACCGTGGGATGAGAAATACGAGTCAAAGCCATCTACAAAATCCGGCTACAAAGTCATTAAATTTCGCGGCCTCAATCGAGAGGTCACATTTGATATTCAACCAACGTTCGAGAAAGAACTCAAAAAATACAAAGAACTACGAAATTACATATGCAAAGATACAAATCATCCATACTTATTCGTCGGAATGATGGTTAAAAACGAAAAAGAGATAATGAAGCTTCGACCCAACGAATTAGCAAACTTCAACACCAGACTCAAAAGCTATTACGATAAAAATTTCAAAGGCTACAGTTTTAGGGCTCTTCGGTCATACAAAGCCAACTTTTACAACACGAGAGGCATACCCGCAAATATCACAGCTAGAGCCTTATCTAACAGTGAAAGCACCTTGCATAAACATTACACGACGCCGAATGAGACCAACGCTATAGGAGAGGTCGTTGAACTACTCAATCGGTTGATGCAGCTACTTGATGATTATGCTCATGATGATTCGCCATCCGGCGGATGCGATGCTCCAGGACTCCCTCAGCAAGCAATCATACCACCTGACGGTTATGAGCCAGATTGCAAGAAACTTGAGGGCTGCCTCTTCTGCGAGCACTTTCGCCTTCACGCGAATGAACAAGACATCCGTAAATTGCTCAGCATGCGCTTCGTCATTAACGAGCGAATCCACAAGTGCCAAAATGCAGAACAATTCAAAATGGTTCATCAACCCGCCATCGATCACATCGACCTCCTCCTGGAAGCCTTAAAGGAAGCAAGGCCAGAAGTCAAATCTACCATTCAAGTTATTGCCACAGACATAACGCAACACTATCAACTTACCGACTATTGGGAAAGACAACTGAGCCGCTTACATAATTTAGGTCTTGTTTAAAATGAGCAGAAACCGTAAAAAAAAATCTATTGCTAGCCTACCTTCTAAGCTCAGTGTCCATGCCTACACCGATGCTTACTATGGCATGTCCTTCGACCGCATTGGCCCTGGCCTGGTCATGTCCCGAGATGATAGTGGATACGCTTTATGTTTCTTTGAGGATTCGGCTTGGCCCATGTCCCACCTCGTCCACTCTTCGACAGATGTACCAATAATTTCATTTCCCTCAACCTCACCTGAGCATTCTGACCATGAAGAGAACATGGCTTTCAGGAAAACCGTTTTAATTGCATGCCTTTTCGCGCCCGGCCGAAAAACTGGAAAGCCGCTGCGGCTGACGCAGGTTCATACAATCAACAATACGCTAAGAAACATTACTGAATATTGCGAACAAAATAACATAGAATCAAAAGCGCTTTTAATGTCATCGGAACTCTTAGAAAAATTCCTGCAAGCAATGCCTCCATCGCAAATCCGCTCACTACTTACAATTGGGAGAACCATACAAAACAATGACTTATCTAAACACTATATATCAATTAGCCCTAACGCTCTAAACTTAATTGTTGAGGCGAATGCGGCGTACCGATCCGCAAGTGAGCCTTCGCAGACCCCTATAATTCCTAGTAGCATCTTAGCAAAAACTTATATACAGCACATTACTGTAATCAAGGACTACAACAAGAATAGCCAAAAGATAAAACGACTACTAAACAAAGTCGCGAGCAACCCTGAATATGCTCGCGCCCATCCGAAAACCAAACATACTAAGCTAGCTTACCTTAACCACATAAACTTCTCACACGCACTAAAGATCCATAACCTATCAACGATTGCGGACAAGTACCAATGGACAGAAATCCCAAATATTACTAGCTTTCTTAGCACAGTACAGTATTGCGCTAAGAACCTCATCCACCTATTCACCCTGATGAGAGATCATGAAGCTTTAAATCTGAAACCTGACTGCATCGAACCCATTGTGGGTTGGAATCAAGAAGCCCTATACGTGATCACAACGACCACTAAGCTCATGGCGTCAGCTCAGGTACTTAAGTGGATTACTATACCAGCCGTTCTTCGCCCTCTAGAAGCATTACGATCCATTCATGAGACGGTTGCGCCATACTCTTCAGATGAGGCTAGTAAAAAATGGCTTTTCATATCACCAAGTCACCTTCCTTTTTCAAACGGCAGGCCGCCATCAGGCCGCACCAGAAAGATCATTAGAGAAATTAATCTACCACCAATCAAAATCACGGACCAAGACATAAGAGAACTTGAAAGCATAGACCCACATAGGAACTGGCGTGGAGATAAGAATTTTCAGATCGGCGCCCCTTGGAAGTTAAACAGTCATCAATTCCGGAGGTCAATAGCTGTCTTTGCCGGGCAATCCGGTCTCATTACGATTCAATCACTTAAGCGGCTATTGCAGCATCTAACACGAACCATGTCGATATACTATCAAAAAGGTTGCTCTGCGGAGAATTACAACATAGGTCTTGGAGACCCGCAGCTCGCAAAAGATTTAGCAAAGGGTAAAGCCGAAGGAGATAATGCTCTTTACCTAAGAAACATAATCCTAACCAATGAAAAGCTTGGAGGCTTTCACGGAAAACGAGTTATGCAACAGAAGGCAAGCGATGTATGGATCTTGGACTCCGAAGGGCAATTCCAACAATCTGTCCGCATGAATATTCAAGCCTGTGAGCCCACATGCTTTGGCGTGTGCACCAACCCTGATCCATGCGACAAGCGCGCACATTCAAATATTTTATCTTGCCCTGGTTGCGAGCACTGCACAGTCGTTGAATCTGTGATTGATGAATCAATTCAAGATCTGGCGTGGGATCTCAAGCACCTGAAAATGGGTTCGGTTGAATATAGGGCTGAAGAAGCCAACCTGATGGATCTAAAGAACATGAGAGATATGCTGATTGCCAAAGGTTAGATAATACCCTGCATCATCTAGTCTACTGTCACCCTTCGAAGGAAATGGTTATGAAATCATCTAAAATTAAGACCTTTCATTTAGACATCGAAACCCTACGCCGAATTATTGGCCACCACCCTATCCCACCTATTTATCTTGAGCAATATCTTAAACCGGCAACATTGAATTCCGCTGAAAAACTTAACTCGAAGGGGGAGAACAGCAATGAGCGCGAGTGAATCTTCACCAACTTCACGCCCTTATTTCTCGGCATTAGATCGCATGGTGCTCGGAGAGTGCATTATCGTGCCGAATGGGACACGCATATCTAGGAAAACGGTCGCGCTGAGGCGGATAAAAGTGAAGGCAGTATCAAAAATAGTCGTCCCATTTTCGCGGGCCTAATTATTGAAATTAAACGCCGGGCTCAAGAACAAGCTGAAAAATAGGCACCTGGGGCACGTAAAGTCTCACAAGCAAATGGATCCATGCGACAAGCGCGCACATTCAAATATTTTAAATTGCCCTGGTTGCGAGCACTGCACAGTCGTTGAATCTGTGATTGATGAATCAATTCAAGATCTGGCGTGGAATCTCAAGCACCTGAAAATGGGTTCGGTTGAATATAGGGTTAAAGAAGCAAACTTGACGGACCTAATAAACATGAGGAGCATGCTTATTACCAAAAACCCATAATAAATCTCACTATAACTAACGAAAATATAACAACTTAAGGATATTTCGATGAAACCGCATGAGACAGTAGCCCTTCAAAAATACAAAAAGGCTCTCCACCGCCTTCTTGGTCACGAGCCAATTGCCTTCCGTTTCCCTGGCATCACTCTTCAATCGATTGCACTTGAAGCAGCTAAAGATTCTGCCCGATCGAAGAAGAAGAAGAAGAAGAAGAAGAAAGAGGAGAAATCAAAATGAACGCAAATGAGATTTCACCAACTCTACGCCCTTATTTCGCGGCATTAGATCGCATGGTGCTTGGAGAGTGCATTAACGTGCCAAATGGGACACGCATATCTAGGAAAACGGTCGCGCTTGAGGCGGGTAAAAGCGAAGGCAGTATCAAAAATAGTCGTCCTATTTTCGCCGACCTAATTGTTGAAATTAAACGTCGGGCTCAAGAACAAGCTGAAAAAGAGGCGCCTGGGGCACGTAAAGTCTCACAAGCAAATGAACGCCACAAAAAGGAGAAGGCTAAAGCAGATGACTACAAGCAACTCTATGAAGACTCCCTGGCTAGAGAACTGATGCTCTTGGTGCAACTGGATAATTTGGAGCGGTCCACCAAGCGTTTTGGGAACGTATATCCGCTTGACTACCGTCGCAAACCAAATGATTAACCGCCAAACAGAGAGCTATAAATGAGCCGTCGTGTGCCGGCTCATTTGTACATAGAGCGCTAGCTAGCATTCCCCATTAGTCTGCTCATAGACCCTTTCCATGGAGCACTATATCGCGCATCAAACACCATTGCGCGAGCGCCAGATGCGCCTGGGACAAGTATCGTTATCAAATCTGCAACATGTACTGCATCTGACATACTCTCAGCAAGGTCTGAAAGATATACGTTACCCTTGTCTCGCACCTCATGCCAGTGAGACAAGCCGCAGCCTATGTATACGTACGCCCCAGCATCAACAGCAGCGTTCCGCAGATCGGACAGAGCTGAGCCGCTATCTACTAAGCCACGCAACAAGTGGTAGTTCTCCAAAATCACCGTAGCTCCGGGAGACGTTTCTCCCACAAGCTCAATCAGGCGCTTCACAGTAAGCGATTCAGTGATCATCCGGAATCTTGGATCCTCGACGAAATTATCATCGTCACTACCTTGAGCCAGCAGGTTTACTCCAGACGTCAACCTCGGCCAGTCATCATCGCTCAATGCCCCTTCATCGAGGTCTTCAAAGTCTACTTTACTCAAATTTGCAAGCATTTGCCTCACAAACAACTGAGCACCAAAGTTCGGAATCAACAAAAGCGATTCTGTGAGCTTATCACGATTGAGATGAGGTATTTTCCAATTGGCAACTGTCGCAAGAAGCTCGCGCCGTAAAGCACTGGTACGCGAAGCTATGATTGCCAAGCCAGGAAGCTCAAGCAGTGGATTGTCCACGTGCACATAAAATCGAGCTGGCTCTTCGTTGAATAAATCATCTACTCGATCAATTTCCGCAGCCAGGATGCTATCGAATTCTACAGCACTCACCATTAACCTCTACACTAGATGTAAGCCTATGCACAATGCGTTGACCAGCACTCATGCTAATCCAATTAATTCATTACGTTATTTTAAGATTCACTCAACCCTGCCGCTGACTGAAAGACACCCGAATTGATGAGCTGTTCCTTTTGCAATCCAGCAAATATAGCAACATTAAACGACGCACGCCTTTATCAGCAAAAATCAAATACATTTACACTCCCGAGAATATATTCTAGAGAACGGAGCGCTGCGACTTAGGGGGATAACTACAGATTGCCGCTTGATATCGAGTTGAGGGCAGTGAGTACAGGCGCGCACGGCAGGATCCAGGTTCTTGAATGTCGATCCAGGCTGCTTAATAGAGCCTCCACTCCTCAACCACAGAACATTTTCGAGGTGCTCATATATGTGTTCATATGCCATACGATTTGATTCCGACCCATGATGAGGTGCTGTTACGATATAGGTGACATCTGGATCGGGTAGCGTCGTCAAAAATGAGTTTTTATATTCCTTTCCATCTCCAAGTGGAGAATCGCCACAGAAGATCACTCCAAATCCGTTTAAATTCGGCGGTGAAATAAATGTGAGGCACTCTTGATTGACAGGAGACAGTAGAGCAAGATATGTCAGATCACTTATCTGAGGTATAGACTCCACTGCATTCAATGGAACCAGTAATCCTGGCTCACCTCCAGAAGCTATTCTCGTTGAGCGGAACCCTTCAAAATCAAAAAGCCGTATACGAGTTCCATACATCTCCGCTTGCGCTGCAATAGACCATATTATTTTCGCAGAGTTAATCAGACTCAACCAATAATCAGCGGCGCCCCTACCTATTTTACCAATAGCACGCGCTTTATAAACTTCTCTCCGTGCACCTTGCACCATCCCCCACGCCCAACCGTCGAATCTTCTTGGATAACGTCCAATATTGAAAAAGCGATCAGTATTTGGTTCTTGCTTTATAGCGTCGCCATCTACTTGTGCCCTACCCTCACTATCCTTGTGACGGCGCTGCTCTACAGCCAGAGTTTCCAAAGTAGATTTAATATCTTCTTGGGACCAAATTACGTCAAGATCAAGCCGTTCAAAAACCTCATTAATTTCTTGACTTATCCCTTCAAAAACCTCGCCCGGATTATTCTTTAACTTTCGAATAATCCCAGACCAAATCCCTGGCAGCCAAAATTCGCCGATAGTGCCCACGAAGTACTCTGAGATATATTCCAACCCACCGGCATGATCTTGATCAGAGTGCGTGCACACTACGATGTCGATGTGGTTTAGTCCAGGGCAGGTCTTCTCTATAGCCGCGATAAGGCTTCTACTATTATATCCACCATCTACGAGGATTACCTTGCCGTCACGAAGCAAAAGAAAGGATTCTCCCGTGATAGGGAGCGCAACAAGCTTATCCATGTGATTTCCTTCTCAAAAATATGGCATTATGCCACCTTGCGCCATTAAGGTAATATTGATTTTTTGCACTATCTACCAGCTGCGCCTATGGGCCGATTGAGCACTTTCGCTAGAACAGCATACGCTCAAATGCTCCTCCATCAGTCATCATTTCTGGATGATCCTACACCTCAAGCAGAGAAGCACGGCTGAATGTGGAGTTAAGCTAAAGCTTATCCATGCCTCCCCTTTTAACTACAGCCTTAACCATTGACTTAATCAATGTAGTAGATTATGTTTTGGTCGCCAGCAGCATAATGAAGATTTGACCATCTAAAAGCCACTATAAATCGTTTACGCTAAGCCTGATAAAAAATTGGCAAGTGTGCTTTTGCACGAAACCAATAAGCCTGCACTGAAAAATCCAACACAACAACTGCTAAGCCGCATCAACACCATGACAATCAAAAGTAAAAAAACAAGGTTCCGGGCCTATCAAATAAGTAGCGCCGGATCATCATTTTCGTATTTCAATGGTAGTGAGTTCACGCTAATAGAGGCACGTCTCAATCAAACCAACACACCCAATATCATTCAAGAAATGAGATACTGTGGTGTAACGCAGATTCATAATTTGCACATCACTTCGTGGGACAGGGATCACTGCCATCCCGACGAGTTGCAGGAAATCCTTGAAAAATTTTCACCGAAGAAAATTGAGTACCCTGGTTACGATCCTCACACCGAATCCGGAAGAGAAAGCTTAAAGCTCATATCGAATTACAAGCGACGGAGCTTTACACCCGATAAAATCATTAAAGTCTGCCCAAAATACATTTCAAGCCTAGAACCGGCTGAAAAGTACGGATATAGAGATATCCTTCATCATCCGAAAATGCTGGATGATCGGTCGGCCAACAACAACTCAACTATTAAGCATTTCCGATCAGGATCATTCAACACTTTAAGTCTTGGTGATGTTGAGTGCACCAACATCGCCTCTGGCCTTCGACGGCAGCGCTCAATAACCAATGAAGTTGACGTTATGATTCTCGCGCACCATGGAGCTAGCAATGGCTTCACAACCTCTGCATTTATCAAACACGTCAAGCCCACAATTGCCATCGCCAGCTCGAACTACTGTAATCAGTACGAGCACCCAAAGCAAGACATCCGAGATTTGCTTCATAAAAATGATGTCAAGCTTTTTACCACTAAAACGGGCGATGTGGTTATATTTTCTACCGGCAGCCATACCGGTCACTACAGAGTAATAAACCTAAAAGCCGGCAGCACCGAGGTCTCAAGCCAATATGACTATTCCGCCAAGAAGTCAGAAATCTTGAAAAATAATAAAGATACGATTAGAGCAATCATACATCGACCTAATAAAGGGCCTCGTTAACATAATAAGAGCCGTGCTAGGCAATGCAGCTCTCGATCACTAACCGCTGAGCTGCATCATCGTACTTATCGTGACGACCTAGAACCCTATTGTCATCCCTGCGTTACTGGCACCTGCGAAGACCAATGTTGCTTAACTTGCGCATGAACAATCTGCTCGCCCCGCCTCACGAGCCGCTCAATCCACTCCTTGTCCATGGCGCTGAAATTAGTCGGATATCCGGCGGTGGCATCGCCACTAACCATGTTGGGATTCTTGAAGGTCAGAGCACTGTCCTTCTGTCCTAGGTAGGGCACAAGCACCGCTTTAAGCTTACCCGCGTCCTTAAGGTCAAACAGACGCTTCGTAGCTTGGTTCTGAGATCGCGCAAAAACGCTTTCAAACGCCGCCATCATACGGGATAAAAGAGCGGATGCAGGCTCTGTCACTTCCAGACCATAACCCGCTCTACACGCGATGATCCGATCAGGTCGCTCTACCGGCAGACTGTCGGCAAAATCGCGATCAGGCCATAGTGGATTCAAACCGAGATTGTCATAGACCCCACCATCACTCAGGGTGATGCGATGAGTAGACTCACCGCGATCGGTTTTGAAAGTCATGCACTGATCGATTGCCGGCAGGAAAAGTGGATAGGCAGCTGAGGCCACTACAGCATCGGCCAGCTCAACTCCATGCGAGCTAGCTGAGCCATAGCGCCAGCAGTGAAGGCTTTCCCGAGTGAAATAGAAAGCGGCTTTCGCCCGCAGTTCGCAGGCGATGACAATCAGCCTTGGGCGATCGGTCCTAAGGTCTTTTAGCAAGTGGCCATTGAACGTCTTGCTGAAGGTGTTACGAAGAATTGTGGTCCGGCTGGCTTTCCTCAGGAAAGGCGCCGTGTTCGGCCACTGCTCACCCTTCTTAGACCGCCCCAGCAGCCGCAATCCAAGGCGCGCTAAAAATGCCACTGATCGCTCCAAGAAAAGCGCTGTCGCGTACCCCACGGCCTTCACACCATCGAGAGAAGTCACCGCTCTGACAAGAGCTGGCTTAAGGAACCCTTCCTTCAAAATTTCCCGCACCCTGGCTTCGAATGACTCGAAATCGCCAGGATGACTGCAATAGAGGCCCGCAAGAACACTACCACCCGAAACGGCAGTGATAGTGGATACTTTCTGAAGGATGCCAAGGTCGTGTAACGCTCGTAAGCACCCCAAGTGGAAAGCCATTGCCCTAGCTCCACCACCAGAAAGCGCTAGCGCGATCCCATCCGAGCTGTCGTCAGGCGCGACAAGCAGCGTTTCATTCATGCCCATGGGCGATTACTCCTTCCAGAATCCCACGTTCCTGCCATCCGGTCCGGACCCAGCTATCCTTTTCGCCGCAAATTGCCATAACGTACGGCGAGCCCACGGGTCCGATGTTGTCTCTCAAGTGGGCGAATACAATTTCATCATCATTGCTTGGTCGCGCCGGAACGCGACCTGTGTGGCTGTGCCATTCGCCAATGTACTGCAAGCGCCCCGCTGAGGCCTCAGACAATCGCTCTATCCGTGGCTTCAGATCTTTAATGCCACGGATGAAATACGTCGGAGTTTGCTTGCTATCCGGCGGCGCCGGAAGCGCTGCGACGACGTGCGCAGCATTTCGTACGGTGTCGTAGGTACCCAGCAAAACACCACCGGTTTCGTTCGCTCCTGCCTGCTGCCTTAGCAGCCTCATAGTTTGCACAGCATCATCGGAGACTGTTACCTGCATCTCATCCGACGCGAATCTAGAGACGGTGTGCACCGGCAAGCAAACCGCCTCGACAGCACCCGATCCTGGATTCAGCCTCCAGACCTTGAAGCTGGCTTCCTCTTCATCCAAAACCTGCGCTAGTCGTCCAGCAGCCAGACCGCAAAGTGTGTGCAGTTGCCAGGGAGGAAGCGGCCGTGAAAGGTCCTGACAAGCATTGGCATAACGAATGCGGTCCACCCGGGCCGCAGCCAAATGGCCGTTCAGGGCTCCCTCGGTGGCGACCATCCAGAAATACTGTGCCTCGATTTCGTCCAGCTTTATCTTCCTTGAGGCGCTTTCCGCAAGGATCACAAGGTCAGAGCCGTCCGGACCGAAGAAGGCGCTGACGGCCCGAGTAACGGGTTGATCCGATAACCAACCCAACACCGCGGGTGAAGCACTGAAGTCGACGGCGATTTCCGAATTCCTCAATGCGAGTTCGAGCTGGGCAGCAGCATCCCCTGGCTCGAACACATCGACTGATATCGATGTGTTCCCGCCCTCATCGAAGACTGAGTCCAACTCAATTTGGTGAATGGTGGCTTTTGGAAAGCCCACGGCCATATTCCGCTGCACTTGGCGAACCGTGTTGTGCGGCATGGTCAAGTCGCCATCTACTACTACCCATGGCCCGAGACCTGATCGGGCTGCGATCATGGACACATTCGAACCGATGGCGCCGGCGCCGATTGCCAGCAATGGCGTGTCGTCGTTGCGCGAGGTGCCGGAAAAATGTCGAGCAGTCGCTCGATTCAATCGTTGCACCACGCGCCAGGGGTCTAATTGAATTGCCTGCAAGTCGGCCTTTGCTGGTGCCCCAAATAGCTTTACCGTCGTGAGGCCGGTTTTCTCATCAGTAATCGTGACATCGAGTCGCTCTCCCAGCTCAGCTAGGGTGCCTGCGAGCGTGTAACACCATACCTCTAGCTGTTCATCTGGTCCTTCGGCCTTACGCCGCTTCGGCACGGTAAGGATTAGCAAAGGCAGACGGCTTCGCGCTTGTTCCAGCTGAGGAGCTTCCAGCAACCAATTGGCAAGACCATCTACCAAATCAAAGCCCACCTCAAGGCACAACTGCTGTAACCCAGCTAGATCGTAAGGCGTCTGGCCCAGCCCCCGGTGCTCTTGGCCGGGCAAGAGGGGTGCATAAATTGCGAAGCCCCTTTCATTTGCTCTAGCCGGTTCAAGTGGCTTTTCTCTCGTCAAGCTAAGCGTTACGCGCTCAGCATGCTTGAAGGCAACGCCAAGGTGCCAAGGTCCGTACAGTTCTCCCGAAGGAATGATAAGGGTATTCGAGCTTATGCGAATCAGGGGCTCAAGAAATTGCTCAGCATCATGAATAGTGCCGGCTGACACCGATGCGAACCACGCACGGATCCGCTCGATTAATGCTTGCCCCGTCAGACCTATAGCCAGGTCCGACCAGCCCTCTTCCCAAATGCAAAGGCACAGCCCTCCATCAACATCACGGTCCAGATTGGTATGCACCATGCCAACCGGAAAATCTTCACGGCGCGCCAGAACCCTGGGCGCACAGGAGTCGTCACTGGCCATGAAAATAATCTGAATCGGTTCGCGAGGCCGTATGGGTACTTTGCGACGCTGCTCCAGTTCAAGCTCCAGCTCGATATCAAGAACGTCATAAGCCCCTCCGCAATCAACGCCATTCAGAGTCGCGAAAGGATAGGTCCTGGACTTCTCCAGATACTGCACCACGGAGCGTGCTAGCCGGGAGCGAGGCGTCGCGTATCGCCCACTCATTGTCAAACCTCACCTGCACGCGGTGCGGCAGTCGCGATGACGATGTTTTGAGCTTTTTTACGAATCTTATAGCCGGTGCTTTTGATCTCAATGACCAAAGGTTCGGGATTCGCCTTCGAAGGATGCTCCATCGAAACGACCCATTCGCCATTAAGCTTGCGTGCCACACTCTTGTAATAGGTAGCCGCTTGGCGGTGCGGGGGCTGTACATCCTTGTCGTCGCTAGGAATGACCTTGGAGGTACTGACCAGAAGACCGCCACGTTGGCCCGCCTCTTCGTATAACCACTTTGAGGTCTCCGTGGGCTCGGTCTTCTCAGCGCCCTTTTCATCGGACAGAGCGGTGTAGCTGCAATGGTGGGGAATGTTGTTGATGTCCCACTCCAGCCGAGATTCGCGGCCGTGGTAACGGGTAACCTCCACAATGTCATCGATAACCTCGTGGGTGACGTCAGCGGACAAGATCAACTTTGTCTGGTTGCCCCACACCTCAAACGTCGCCTGCATGAACAACGCGTCGTTGTTCCGGACACGCACCACATTTTCATCGTCGCGCTTGCCGAAGGGCGAATGCACGAAGAACTCAACGCCGTCATGGTCACGATTGAACTCGGGGCACAAGGTCCCGGCGTCACTGATCAGATTGCGGCGCTTGGCTGGCTCAATGTCGCGATCACGAAGGAAGTCATCCAGCTCTTCGGGGCGAGAGAACACACGTACTCCTTCGCCATTGATGAAGCGATGCCGCGCCTCCGCGCGAAGTGTTCGGGCCTGCCCCTTAACGCCCTCCTCAAGGACCGCGTGGGCCGGAACCCACAACGTCTTAATCTTGATGCGGTCGTCGTCCTGGTACTTCGCGGCATGCTCCAACCAGAAGAATTCTTTGGCGCGGTTGCAGTGGTCTTTGTCCAAGTGAGTGAACGCCACCACGTCGATCGTCTTGTCTTCGCCTAGGATGTCGCGCAGCTCTTTTTCAAGATCGCAGCGCTTATCGTCAGGGTCGTTAGGGCAATGCATATCGGCGAAGTCGAAGAGGATTCGACGGCCGTTTTCCAGCTCGATCAGGCAGGTATCGGCGTTGCCGATTGGGAAGAAGCGAACGATGTGCATGCTGTTTCCTATAGGAAAAATCAACATTCGAGGGCTGAAGCCCCACCAATTCCACATGCAAAACATACCACATGTAGTGATGGCAATCCATAAAAAGCACTATATGTGGAAAAACCAATGGATTGGATCCCATTCATAAAACCCTTCCTGAGATCAACCAATTCCCGATGAGCGGTCACTTGACATGTGCTTTTTTGAGGAATAGCCTACCTACTAGTAGATTGACATACGGATCGCTTCAGCTAGCTCTTCCTTGCTCAATGTGCAAGGTTTTCTGATGCAGACCGAGGCCTAGCTTCCTTGCTTGGCTCATACCGGCGAAGGTGCGAAAATTTGGGCGATGGCCGGACTCATTTACTCCGGTGGAGCCATCCTGCTAGGAGAAGTGATGACATCAGCGACACGTGAAGCGTTGATAAGTACGGCGGAAAGCCTAATGCGTACCAAAGGGTATGCGGCGTTCAGTTACGCTGACCTTGCTGAGGCGGTGGGCATTCGGAAAGCCAGTATTCACTACCACTTCCCTTCTAAGGAAGATTTGGGGAAGGCGATAGTTGAAGAATATCTAGCGAAGGTCAAAATCGAACTCGACAATATCGAGGGTAAATACAAAGCAACGGAAGACAAACTGAATGCTTTTTTTGCTCTGTTCAATAGCAGCACCGAAGATGGATTGCTGCCCCTATGCGGAGCATTAGCTGCTGAAATGGCAGCTCTGCCCATCGGATTGCAGCACCTGACCAAACGTTTTTTTGAGCTGCAACTCAATTGGTTGAAAGAAACTTTTGAGCAAGGGATATCGGCAGAGGGAATCCCAGCTGGGCGAGGTGCACACGAAAAGTCACACCTGCTGCTGAGCATCCTAGAGGGATCTAGCTTCATAAACTGGGCAATGAAAGATAACGGAAGAATCGATCCGGCAGTACTGGATCTTGTAGTTAAGTATTGAAACCAGGGCCAAGGAATACTTGGCCCCTTTTTTAAACAGTCCACCTACCTACTAGTAGAGAGATAAAATGAGCAGCATGCCTGATTGGAAACAAACCATCCAAGATGTCTCCGTCCGCCTGAGAGAATTTGGAAAAAACTCCCCCGATACGCTCAAGGGCGTAGCCATGCTGGGGACTGCCGGCTCGAAAACGAACCACCTGGACCCAAAAACCAGGGAGTTGATTGCGCTGGCCGTGGCGGTTACCACTCGCTGTGACGGCTGCATCGCTTTCCACGCTGCCGAGGCAAAAAAGCTGGGCGTCACTCCTGAAGAGGTGGCGGAAGCGCTTGGCGTCGCAGTGAATCTGAATGCGGGTGCTGCCGTTGTTTACAGCACTCATGTGCTTGACGCGATGGATAAGCTCGACGTTTAAGCAGCTTGGCTGAATACCTAATCTGTACTGAACACCTAGAACGTCTTAAATACTAATTTTGAGGTAACACCATGACGAACCTTATTAATGGGATCGACGTAGTCGCTTTGCAAAAATTTGCTTCTGGCATAGCTGAAGACAGTTCCAAACGGCACGCACGATTCAATGTAAACACGAAGTGGGAACAACAAACACGCAGCGTCGCTACGGTATCTCGGTATCACCTTAGTGGTACCGACTACGACCGAAACTTCACTATTGCGGCTGATGAGCCTTTTGAATTGCTCGGCCAGAACACCGCGCCAAACCCGCAAGAACTTCTGATGGCGGCACTCAATGCCTGCCTATCCGTTGGGTACGTGGTAAACGCAGCTGTGATGGGAATTACAATTGAAAGCCTGGAAATTGAAACTGACGGAGAGCTTGATCTGCGTGGTTTCTTGGGGCTCGATGAGTCAGTGAATCCTGGCTATGACGAAGTTACTTATTCCGTGAAAATAAAGTCGGATGCGTCTGCGGAGAAGGTTGAGGAACTGCACAGAATCGTTACGAAAACCTCCGTCAATCTCGCCAACTTCTCCAAAGCCATTCGCATGAAGTCCGAGCTGAAAATTATTGCCTCCTAATTGTTATAGTCTAGAGAGTTACTATGAATAATTTATTTGCACCGTTCAATATGGGTTCACTGGCTCTGGCCAACCGCGTTGTAATGGCCCCGATGACGCGGACTCGTACCGAGAACAATATTCCTACTGAGCTGACGGCTCAGTACTATGCCCAGCGCGCAAGTGCAGGTTTGATCATTACTGAAGGCTTGCCCATTTCAGAAGAAGCACGTGGGTATCTGTATACGCCTGGAATTTATACCCAAGAACAGACCGAGGCTTGGAAAAAAGTCACCGATGCGGTGCATGCAAAAGGCGGCAAAATTTTCGCCCAGCTATGGCATGTCGGTCGCTTGTCCCACACCTCGCTGCAACCTAATCAAGCTCCGCCGCTTTCTGCTAGCGTGGAGCCCGCGGTGGGCACGACTGTATACGCATGGGCGGAGCCTGGCGTTGCTGGCCCAGTAGCGCCAAGCATTCCTCGTGCAATGACTTTGGCCGACATCAAACGCACCGTCGGGGATTTTGTCACCGCGGCGCAATGTGCCCTCAAGGCCGGCTTCGATGGTGTCGAGCTGATGGCAGCGAACGCATTTTTGTTCGATCAATTCCTCAGCACGCAGATCAATAATCGTACTGATGCCTATGGTGGCTCAACTGAAAACAGACAACGCCTGCTGCTTGAGACCATTGATGCTATTTCTCAAGCTATCGGCGGCGAGCGTCTAGGTGTTCGCCTGTCTCCCTTTGGACGGCTCTACGATCTGCGTCCTTATCCTGAAGAGCAGGAGACATGGATCAGCGTGGCATCTGCTCTGAACGACCGCAAGCTGGCGTTCGTACACTTAAACTATCAGCCAACCATCACTGACGCCCCGCTTCCGCAAGGATTCATTAATCAATTCAGAGAAATTTACAAAGGAACTATTATCGGCGCAGGTGGGTTTACGCTCAAATTAGCAAATGAACACTTGGAGAGTGGCACTCATGATCTAATCGCTTTCGGCACTCCTTATATTGCTAATCCAGACTTGGTTGAGCGACTCAAAAATGACTGGCCACTCACAGAGCCAGATCGATCCACGCTCTATGGTGTCATTGGGGCTAAGGGTTATACCGACTACCCACCTTATCGACCCTAACTCATTTATAGCCACGTGAATCTAAGTCAGACCGCTTAAAGATGACTTAGATTCACAACCTATGGCCTGGGCCATATCCCATCAAGCTATGGCCGACATCATGGAGCCCTTACCAACCAATTTAGATCGCTTATACAAATAGTGAAAATGCGCACTTATATTTTAAAGCCGAAAATTTAAAAAAACATTAAGGCAAACAATTTTATACAACCGTCGCTTGGATGTCTCCGGCAGTAATTGCTGCAATTACAGATTCTTTGATCGCTTCAAGACTTGAATAGCGCGGACGGTATCCAACACGCTGCTGAGCTTTCTCAATGGAGAAACTATGGCTACGTGATATATGCTCCCAGGCATGATGGGCCTGTGACGCCGATTGCTTTTTCTTCCATTCATCAAACGGTAGCAGGGCTAGCTGGGGCTCATGCCCAAACCATCGAAAGATTGCTTCGGCATATCCCCTAAGAGTCAGAGCTTGCTCAGACACAACATTAAATGATTCACCCACAGCAGAAGCTCTGTTGGCAATGGCCAACAAAATGAACTGAACTACGTCCGCCGCATGCACATGGTGCAATGTCTCAAGGCCAAAGTTTGGAAGGGTGATCTCCTTGCCCGCTGCCATCAGCGTAAAGACTTGAGCATCAAAATTGCCATAAGGAGATATCGGTAGCCAACCTGGGCCTACGATGTGCCCCGGCCGAAAGATGGTAGCCGGGAAACCGTTCCGCCGAGCATCTTGAAGCAGCCACGTTTCGATCGCTGCCTTGTTAACACCGTACTCCCCATAAGGGTTCATTACGGCCGTTTCCTTGGCAGGCACGCACTCAAGATGGCCATGCACCCAGACAGAACTACAGTGAAGGAAATGCTCGACTTTTCCACGAAGGGCCTCAACAAGTCCTTGTGTACTGGGGAGGTCGAAAGAAATCAGATCTACGACAATGTCCGGATTCAGATCAGCCACTCGCTTACCGAAGGTACCTGATTTTTCCTCAGCGACACGATCAATCGAGAGATGCGTCACACGATCCCAGGTTGATTGAAGACCGTGATAACGCTCGCTTACACCCCGGCTGATGCTTATGACCTCATTCCCTTGATCGACAAGGGCTGGGATCAGGTAACTCCCTATGTGGCCGCTTCCGCCGATTACGACTACTCGTGACATGATGTTCTCCTCTGACTAATGCCTGGTTCTCGTCGATAATGTGTGCAGAGCACTGCCACGTTAGGCTTACCTGCGAACCGGCTAGGACAGCGCCCAGGTCCGGTGTCTGAGTGCAGACTCGACTCAGCGGAGTCTATCCATGACGTCCATGCTTGATTAGCTGGGATAATCGGCATGCACCTATGCCGCTCAGCATTAATCCTCCTCTGCCGTTGCCATTCTTGGTAGCACCGCGTGAAGGGTCAGTTGAGTGATTTCCGATGGGCGACCTATTCGAATGGCGAAACCAGGCCACAACCCCGCGCCATTGCTCACGTACAAGGTAGAGCCGTTCACCTGGTAGAGGCCGGACACGAAGCCATCGTTGAAGAGACGGACAATCTGATCCACGCCCCTTATGTGTCCACCATGGGTATGGCCCGACAGCTGTAAATCTACCCCTTGTGCTTGATTTCCTCGCATGTGCCCAGGCCGATGATCAAGCAGCACCACGGGTAAGCCATCGGGCCGCCCCTCTAACGCCTTAGTAATATCTGGAGCCGTCTGACCTCGGCTCCCTGCGACTTCGTCGGGTACGCCCGCAAGCACAAACCCACCATCCTCTTTACGCAGAACCACGTGCTGGTTCTCTAAAATGATGATGCCCAACCCGCGAAATGCATCCATCCAGCGTTCATAATCTGCATAGTACTCATGGTTACCCGCGACAGCGTAGACCCCGTCCGGCGCGCTAAGCGATGCGAGCGGGGCGATATCTGACTTCCTATCCGCAACCGTACCATCCACAAGGTCGCCCGATATAGCAATCACATCCGGATTGAGCGAGTTGGTTTTATCCACCACACTCTTTATCCAAGGTTCCTGAAACAGACGACTTGTATGCAAGTCAGTTAGCAACGCTATGCGGTAACCATCTAGCTGAGGCGACAAGCCAGGTACGACGATAGAGACCTCCCGAACTGAAGGTACTTTCACCGCCGCCCACACTCCCCACAGCGATGTAGATATGCAAATGACGAGAAGCCCCATGGTTACCCACGACGAGGTAAGCAAAATACGTCCAGTCTTGCGGCGCGTCAGAAGTAAAACTAATCCAACAGCATCCCGAATCACCATGCACATAGCCATCAGGAGCAATGCACCATAAATCGCCCCTAGGACCATGAGAACTAGTCGAGGAAGCTCTGGAGACGGGATTGAGGTGCCAAACAGCTGGCTAATTACCCAGTGGTGCTCAATGAAAATAATGACAAATAATATAATTGTTAATTTACCCCACCGACCTACAGGCAGGGGCAGAACGCATCGCCAGGAAAGATATACCCCGATTAAAAAATTAGCCATCTGAAACAATTGTATCCCTCCTATAACCAAAAACACCCGCATAGCGTGCAGCGGCAGTTAAATCACGCTCATTTCGAATACCGAAACTACCTCCTATTAGCTGAACTGAATAGCCAGCTAAAATGGAATGCACTTATCCTCACATGCATAAATTAGTGCTTACCCCACGACTATAAATTTCCGGCATCCTAACACCACGAAAATCTGTCGCCCATCAACCCCCTAATCAACCTCGTTGCGCATGCTAGTTCAAGATTTGATTGGCCTGCATAAAGTTGTCACTTCGGCCAATCTACCAAAATCACTTATTCCAACCATGCTGGCATTACTTAAAGTTATCAGAAAGCATGACTAAAAGTGATTACGCAAGATCAGGCATCCGGGCTAGTGTGGAATGAGCCATATTACCTAAGCGTCCCATGCCAAATTTTGAGTCGAATGCGAAATCACTCAAAAAACAGTCTGAAATCTCATATAACAGAAGGGGCAACGCGTTGACCATAACCATACCTAAAACCATGCACGCTGTTCTATTGACCGGTTACGGTGGCACCGAGAAGCTGGAGTACAAAACGGATGTGCCCGTTCCTTCTCCCCAACGGGGGGAGGTCTTAATCCGGGTAGGTGCCTCGGCGGTCAACAACACTGACATCAACACTCGCATCGGCTGGTATTCTAAAAAAATAAATTCTGATACCAACAGTGGTAGCACCGCCGGCTTCGAGAATGTTGATGATTCAGATGCATCGTGGTCCGGTGTACCTTTGCAATTCCCTCTTATTCAAGGTGCCGATTGCTGTGGTCGCATTGTAGCTGTCGGTGATGGAGTGAACCCCCAGCGCATTGGGCAGCGGGTGCTCGTTCGAAACATGCTCCGGGCGCCGGTTGGACATCGACCATATGAGTGTTGGACATTTGGGTCCGAATGCAATGGCGGATTCGCGCAGTACACGACTGCCCCTGATAGCGATACGTGGTCGATCAATAGTGAGTGGAGCGACACGGACCTCGCCTCCATCCCATGCGCATACTCTACTGCCGAGTTGATGCTCCATCGAGCTAACGTAAGAAGCAGCGATACTGTTCTGATAACCGGCGCCGGTGGTGGGGTTGGCTCTGCGGCCGTGCAGCTCGCAAAATGCCGTGGAGCAAAGGTCATTGCTATCGCTAGCTCTAGTAAACGAGAGCAAATTCTCCTCATTGGTGCTGACCAGGTCATAGACCGCGGCGAAGACTTGGTGAAAGCACTGGGTAAAAATAGCGTATCAGTCGTATTAGACATCGTTGGAGGACCCGACTGGCCAGCCCTCTTGCAAGTACTACAAATCGGAGGTCGCTATTCAGTATCTGGTGCAATAGCAGGCCCTATTGTCGAACTGGATCTAAGAACGGTGTACCTGAAAGACCTCTCAATCCTAGGAGGAACTTGGCAAGACGACATCGTATTTGAGAACGTCGTGCGATATATTGAAGAGAACAAAATCAAACCATTAGTAAGCAAAGTTTACCCGCTTGACCAGATAGCCATTGCCCAGCAAGATTTCACCGAAAAAAAGCATACCGGAAAATTGATATTGCTTCCTCCTCAATCCTAACTCGTTAGCTAAAAGGTCATTTAAGAAAATGACCACATACGTATGAATATCATCAATTACTGAGCAATATTCAAGTGAGCCGGCCACTGCCGTAGAACAAAAACAATTGAGGATGGATCATGAAAATCACTGAAATACATGTTTTCAAAGCAGATCTTCCTGTAGTCAATGGGCCGTATAAGATGTCCCACTCCTCTGTATGGGCACTTAATTCGATCCTGGTGAAAATCGTTTGCGACAACGGCTTCTTCGGCTGGGGTGAAACTTGTCCAGTTGGATCCAGTTATAACGAGTCTTTTTCCAGCGGAGCAGCCGCAGCGTTAATGGAGATGGCACCCGGCTTGATAGGGACGAGCATTTTACCCATTCCCCTCCACACCCGGATGGACCAATTGTTGAAGGGCCACAATTACGTTAAGGCTGCGATTGATATTGCTGCGCACGATGCACTTGGAAAATCTTTAGGATTAAGTGTCTCCGACTTGCTCGGTGGGGCGCTGGTTGACCGCGTACCGTCATACTATGCACTGAATTTGGCGACACCGGAGGACGCGAGCCGACAAGCGCTGGAAAAGTGCAAAGAAGGATATCCTAGGCTACAACTGAAAGTAGGAGGGCGTCCGGTAGAGCAGGACATTGCCACTATCAGAAAGGTTTGGGAGTCGATTGATGGGAAAGGTGTAAGATTAGTAATCGATGCAAACCGAGGCCTGTTGACCCGCGACGTACTGACTATCAGTAAAGCGTGTATACAAATACCTTTAGTGATCGAGCAGCCATGCGAGAATGTTGACGATTTACGTGCTCTGCGGCCTTTAGTTCACCATCCTATCTATATGGATGAAAATACCGTTAACCCCAACAACGCTCTCGTCGGGGCAGCTACTGGGTTGGTTGACGGTTTTGGCCTGAAGGTTACGCAACTGGGAGGGCTTTATCCCATGCGAGCAATCAGGGACATCTGTGCCCTTAGACGTCTGCCCCACACTTGTGACGATACATGGGGTGGGGACATCATGGCCGCCGCTTGTACTCACATCGGGGCAACCGTTGCCCCCAATCTCCTCGAAGGAGTTTGGATAGCAGCCCCCTACATTGAGGGTCACTATGACTTTGAAAATGGCTTAAGCGTCGAAAGTGGCCATATAAAGGTCCCAACCCTTCCAGGACTTGGAATTATTCCAGATGAAAGCGGGCTAAGCCAGCCAATTGCTTCATACAGCTAAGCCAAGTGACAAGAAACCTCAGCCCAAGCCCCCTCTGATAGGGGGCTTGACTAAGCACTACAAAAGACTCAAAACTTTGCGGCAAACCATCAAATCCAAGTGCGCGCCGCCGGAGTTCTTGTACACGGTAATGTCAGAATCACTACAACGCTCTAGTCGAGTCTGGCAGATTTCATAAAGATCACCAATCACACAGCTCTCGGCAACTCTACCTTCATTAATTGGAGTAAGAATATCTCCGGAATTGAGAGCACTCTGACGGTCATCAACATAAACTTTAGCTTTAGCGAAAAGGTCAGAATCGGCTTCTCGCATGTCCGGACGAAAACCGCCTACCAGATCAACATGTGAACCCGGCTGTACCAGTTTACCTTTTATTATTGGCGCAGATGCCCCGGTCGCACTTACGATCAACGCAGCTTCAGCTACTGCCTGATCTAAATCATTGGCAACAGATGCATCTACACCACGAGACTGAAGCTCAGAAGCATACTCTCTCAGCTTCGAGGGTGTTCTATTCCAAAGCAATACTTTTTTAATCGAAGGCCGGACGTGTAAATATGCTTCAGTCAACGATTTCGCAACTGGACCAGCGCCTAACACCAGTAAGGTATCGCTATCTACGCGGCTGAGCTTTTTCGCCGCTAAAGCTGAATCAGCAGCCGTTTTCCATGCTGTAATAGCTGGGCCATCAAAAACCGCACTGACAGCCTTAGTCAGGTCATCAATGAAAACAATTGCAGCTTGCTCAGTGGGCAGGGGCGGAATCGCATTGGCATTGCCAGGGAAAATCGAAGCAATTTTTACACCCGCCCCTGTACCGGGTAGTACTACACCACGACTAAACAGAGCATACTCGCTACTACCGATAAATATATCATCAGTTGTAGGCCTTGCCCCCAGATGCCCTTCTTCCAGAGCGGCTATGACAATGTCCCATGTCAACACAGAGTTTATTTGCGCTGCCGATATGACCTTCATCAAACCCTCCAATATGTTTAAATAAAAAAACCAGACTTCAAAATTTGAAGTCTGGTATTGGTACTGTTTCAGCTAAACGATCACTGCAACCAGTTAGGTTTCCCGATCACTCGCTTGGCTTCCACAGCTGAGTTCACGCAATCCAGCAGACTGCCGTACGAAACGCCCTTCCCGACCAAACCAGGGCCGTAGTGTGCGAATTTCCCGGAATTGGTCATGGCCGTTTTGGCGGTAGCCGGGAACATGTCCGCATTCAGCATGCACAGGCAGATGTCGGTGCTGACACGGGCCCCGAAGCGCTCGATCAGACCGAGATAGCCTTCTGCTTCCGCCTGCTCATAGACGTACTGGTTTGTCGTGATGAGAAAGTCGCAGTCAGGACTTGCATGCTTGCCATCAACCAGCTCGGCCAGCTCCTTGAAGTCACCCAAGGTAAAGTGAGGGCTGCCAAGGAGCACGAGGTCGAGCTTTTCCTCATGGGTAGTCGACAGCTTCTCGAACACGGACAGCATGTCTTCCTCTGTCACATCCATGGTCCGTTTCGGAGGTTGCCCACCAAGCGCGGCTTCCAGGGTCGGGGCTTCGGGTGTTACACCGACCATATGGAACAGACCTACTGCACCCGAGGTAGCGAGGGTGGAGCTGAGGTATTTCAGATCTTCGAGGCTTGGCTTCTCTTCAACCCCGCAGATTACTGGAATGTCTGCGCCGGCATGCTTTCCGATCAGATAGCCCAAGACCGTGTAGAACGAGCTATCGACGTTCTTGACCTTGGGGATGTTGATGACGAAGTTACCTTTGCGGTTTTCTTCCATGTGTAAGCCGCAGTATGGTGCTCGTCCAACGATTGCTGCACAGATGTCCAGGAAATCACCCTGACGGTTGGTGCGCGCGCCGAGGACGCTGTTCGAGTACACGATCGCGTTCGACTCAGCCCATACGATATCGTCGCCAAGTTTCGGATTCTCAGGGAACACGTAAGGCGTGCAAGAGAAGATCGGCTTGCAGCCCATTTGCTCAAATGCCGTTGCGAGACGGTCCGCATACCCTGCGAATTCAGGATCAATGTTTTGATCCTTCCAACGCTTGCGGTCGATCGAAATGGCATTGATCGATGTTGGGACCTTTACCTGAGCCCCCATTTCAGCCAAAGCTTCGACGACCTTCAGGCTCGCTTGCCCGGTGTAGATACTGCCACCTACGTGCACGCTGGTAATGTCGACCAGTTTCTTAGCACCCTGCATTTCTGCAATGCGCAGCACGATTCGCATCGCGATCTGGGATGCCTTACCCTCCTCGCCAGCCAAAATGGCCTTGTCACGCTCGGAGAGTTCGACTTGGTAGTTATATTCATTCATAGAGTGTCACCGTCCCGTCTTCCGCGATGCTTGCACTGCTAGCCCCGAAGGCTGCCTCGAAATCGGCATCATCCAGCTGTACAACAGGGATTTTCTGCCCAAAGAACTCTTCGAACACCACCACGCCGAGCGCGATGATTTCATCCACTTTATTCAGGATGATCGCGGCGGGTGCGTGTCCAGATTGCAGAGCGTCGAGAAGCACAGCACTGCCGGTGCTGGAACCTTTGCCTTTGGGTAGCGCAAAGATCTTTCCTGTCAGGTTGGTACCGCTCAGGGGGTGGTGCTGGTCAATGATGACTCCAGTTGCTGGGTCGTAACCGCCCCAGAAGCTGATCATATTGCGGGTAGCGCACAACTGGGCATCAGCCTGGCCGCTGACCAGAACCCGCCCTTTAGCTGTATGCACGACCGATCTGTTGTCAGGTGTGACTTGACCGTTCATTTCATGTCCTCGGGCTATCACAAGATCAACCTTCACATCTGCGTGTGTCAGGTCTAGATCAATGTTCTCAGCTGCTTTCTTCAACAGCAGCTGACTCGAATATGGGTGGCCTAGGCTGCGTGGTTATTGGTTCACCAACGACCACGCAGCCCCTGATCCGAATGGATCAGGCGGCAAGCTACTTAAGAGAAGGTTTTGTGCGGATCGATGACGAATTTCTTCGGCACGCCGGCATCGAACTCACCGTACCCCTGAGGAGCCTGGTCCAAGCTGATGACCTGAACGCCAACAACTTCTGCGATGTTGATGCGGTCCCACATGATGGCCTGCATCAGCTGGCGGTTGTACTTCATGGTTGGTGTCTGGCCAGTGTGGAAACTGTGCGACTTCGCCCAACCCAAGCCAAAACGGATGCTCAATGCACCCATCTTGGCAGCGGCATCAACGGCACCTGGATCTTCAGTCACATAAAGACCTGGGATGCCGATTTTGCCGGCGACGCGGGTGACCTGCATCAGGGAGTTCAGCACGGTAGCCGGTGCTTCGTGTTTCGCGCCCTCATGACCATGACCACGTGCCTCGAAGCCAACCGCGTCGACTGCGCAGTCCACTTCTGGCTCGCCGAGAATGTCGACGATCTGCTCGTGCAGCGGGGTTTCCTTGGACAGGTCGACCACTTCAAAGCCCTGGGCCTTGGCGTGAGCCAGGCGGGCCGGGTTCAGGTCGCCAACGATCACGCAGGCGGCACCGAGCAGGCGTGCCGATGCAGCGGCAGCCAGGCCGACCGGGCCGGCACCGGCAACGTAAACGGTGCTGCCAGGGCCTACGCCGGCAGTGACGGCGCCGTGGTAGCCGGTCGGAAGGATGTCGGACAGGCAGGTCAAGTCACGGATCTTCTCCATGGCCTTATCGCGCTCTGGCAGTTTCAGCAGGTTGAAGTCGGCGTACGGCACCAGTACGTACTCGGCTTGGCCGCCAGTCCAATCGCCCATGTCTACGTAGCCATAGGCGCCACCCGGACGATCCGGGTTTACGGTCAAGCAAACGCCGGTGTGCATCTCTTTGCACGACCGGCAGCGACCGCATGCAACGTTGAACGGCACGGATACCAGGTCACCGATTTGCAGCCGCTCTACATCACTGCCTTTTTCGATCACTTCACCGGTAATTTCATGACCCAGTACCAGGCCAACCTGTGCAGTTGTACGGCCACGAACCATGTGCTGGTCGGAGCCACAAATATTGGTGGAAACGACTTTCAGGATCACGCCATGCTCAATTTTCTTGCCGCGCGGATCCTGCATTTTCGGGTAGTCAATGTTCTGGACCTCTACCTTGCCGGCACCCAGATAGACCACACCTCTGTTGTTTGCACTCATGTTTACCTCCGTTGAAAAACCTTTATGCGGCGTCTGTAGGAGCTATTAGCCTTCTAGGAAGCTCTGCTCAAATGGGTAGTTGGTGAGAACCTCTACACCGTCCTCGGTGACAAGGAGCTGGTTCTCCAGCTTGATCCCATCTCGCCCACCGACTTCACCGATGTATGCCTCTACGCAAAGAGTCATACCCGGCTGCAATTCACCTTCGTAGCCATGCGACTCAACATCCTCGGGGTATCGAATGCATGGGTATTCATCACACAGCCCGACGCCATGGAACATCACGCCGTAACGCTGCGCACGGCACGACTCGGGCAAGCGGTGACCTTTAGCTGTAAGCTCTGTGAACCCCATGCCTGGACGGACCATCGCTGTGTTTTGAACGATGTGTTCATGCGCGATGCGATAGAGTCGTTTCTGCTCTGCTGTCGGCTCCAGCTCGCCGCAGATCCAGCTACGCGACATGTCGACGCAATAGCCGTAAACGCCAATGAGGTCGGTATCAAAAGACAAAAGATCCCCGTCGCTTAAGACGCGGGGGCCCGACTCTTGGAACCAAGGGTTCGTCCGTGGACCAGAACTGAGGATCCTTGTCTCGATCCACTCACCGCCGCGGCGAATGTTGCCGGAGTGCAATGCTGCCCAAACGTCGTTCTCTGTAGCACCGGCGTGCATCGCCAGCCGCATCTCCGCAATCGATGCCTCGCACGAGGCAACAGCGCATCGCATCGCCAGAATTTCGTCTGGACCTTTGATTACTCGGGCGTGCTCGGTGACCTCTTGTCCGCTGTGCACCTCCACACCCAGTGCGTCCAAGGCGCGAAGACCCGCAACCTCAATCCGGTCAACAGCCAGTCTGCGATTGGTTCCGGCATGAGTGCGCAGCAGCTCGTCCACCTGAGCGATGAAACGCTTTGCATGAGCGTCAGTGTTTTCAGCCGTCTCGAAATAGAAGAACGATGCCCCGCTACGCAGCTCAGTAATCAGAGGCAGGTGCGCTGAAAGGTGGCCGCATCCATGGAAATCCCACAGCACGACATGACCCGAGGCCGACACGAAGCAAGCCCGAGCCGGGTTATGCGTGGTCCACAACTGCATGTTGGTGGTGTCGGTGGCATAACGGATGTTCAGGGGATCGAAGAGGAGAATGCCGCCAAGATCTCGGGCAATCAGCTGATCCTGGATTCGCTTCAGTCGGTACTCGCGCATCGTTGGTAGATGAGGTGCTTGAAGTCCAAGCTTTTCCCATTCAGCGAATGCGAGCGGGGTCGGACCAATTTCTACGCGATCGTTGTCATCGACCGAGCCGTCACGCTTCAGCTGGGCAGCACGCTCCCGCGACGGGTTGATACGCCGTGCGCTGCTGGGAATCGAAAATGGAGAGTTACTCATGGCTATACGGTTCCATTATTTTATGGTGTTGCTTTATTTCGGTTTACAAATGCAATGGAATATTCAAACGACGACCAACCGTTCCGGTTGAATGAACCCAGAGCGGTTAGTCATCTCGACTATCAAAAACTATTTGGCTTGCGCAGCAGCATCACGCGCGGCTTGCAGCCAGCCATCAAATTCCTGCCGATGAGCAGCAATCCACTCTTTCGCCTGCCGTTGGATATCTGAGATCTTGTCCTCACCGTCGTGCATTTTCAGATTCTGCGCTGCGACATCGTCAGAGCTAACTTTGATAAGCGAAAGGAATTTTGATGCGGCAGGATTTTTCTCCGAAAAATCTTTATTCAGCACCGCCTCGATTTTGTCGTGGGCAAACCCGAGGTTCTTCCCTTTGTAACTGGTATCCACATCGTTTTTGCCATCAGGCAAGTCCGTTTTAGGGACCTCAAGCCAAACAACATCGCGGCCCTCTACCAGCACACCGCCGACCCACTGAGGCATCCAGGTGTAATAGAGGATTGGGCGACCGTCGTTGTAACGAGCAATCGTGTCAGCAATGAGTGCAAAGTAGGAGCCTTGCACGTGGGTCACGGTTTTCTGCAAACCGTATGCCTTGAGATGATGCTCAATGACAAGCTCACAACCCCAACCTGGATTACAGCCGGTCAGATCTGCTTTGCCATCCCCATCAGTGTCGAATAGCTTGGCAATTTCCGGCTTTTGCAGATCAGTGATGTAACGGATGTTATTGGCTTCAGCTGTTTTCTTGTCAACGAGATAACCTTGAACCAGGCCGGGAACGATATCCCCAACCTTCACCATGGTCCCGTCGCCACCAGCCTTCTGGTAGAAGTTGTCGTGCAGCTTGTCCCACACGTCCACCGTGAAATCGGCATCGCCGTAGCTGACAGCCAAGATCATTGTGGGGATTTCAGTTTCCTTGGGGGTCTGAACGTTGTAGCCAAGTTCGCGCAAACCTTCGATAGCGATCTCACCGTGGAAACGTTCTTCCATGAAGGTCGGGAAGGCCGGCATCACCTTTACACCGTCGCCAGGCTTGTCGGCTGAGGCAAATGCGCAAAGAGAGCACAGAGCAAATGGAATTGCGGCGACTACTTTGAATCCACGGAGGGCTTGAAGTACGGACATCTTCGCTTACCTTTTTCTGGATTGTTCTGGGGTTCGGCAGATGAAATCAGCAAATCACGCAGTTTTTCTTTTCCCAGGAGCTGGCTGGGCCCCACAGATCCGCACCAAGACTCCAACTGGGCCTGTCTGGTACCACCGCAGGCTAGGATCCGCACCAGAACGCTCACCCATTGCTTGAGTAAGGCGGTCAAGGAAGATAGCCAGCAGTACCAGACCTACCCCACCCACAGTGGCTACTCCCATATCAAGTCGGCCGATACCCCGCAGTACCATCTGGCCAAGTCCGCCGACGGAAATCATTGAGGCAATCACCACCATCGACAGCGAAAGCATTAGGGTTTGGTTCAATCCAGCCATGATGGTCGAGGTGGCCAGCGGCAGCTGCACACGGGTCAGCATCTGCCGTGGGGTGCAGCCAAAGGCGCGGGCGGCTTCAATCTTGTCCTCAGGAACTTGCCGAATCCCGAGACTGGTGAGTCGGACCAAAGGTGGTAGAGCGAAAACGATGGTGACCAGCACTCCAGGTACGTTGCCGATGCCAAACAGCATTACCACCGGTACCAGATAAACGAATGCAGGAAGGGTCTGCATCGCGTCCAAGAGTGGGCGTACGACCCCCTGCAATCTGTCGCTGCGGGCGCAAAGAATGCCCAGGGGAAGTCCAATCACTGTGCAGAAAAACACCGAGGTCAGAACGAGAGCCAGCGTCGTCATTGACTCTGCCCATACTCCGATCAACCCAAGCAGTGTGAGGGTGACGAAGCAGAGGACTGCCATCCTCTTTCCCGCAAGCTGCCATCCCAGCAAGGACGAGAGAATGATCCCGATGGTCGGTGGGATACTTTGTAAGGTGAACTCTATCCCGTTCAGCACCTGGTCAATCGGCCAACGGATAGCTCGAAAAACATCACGAAAATTGTGAACAAGGAAATTCAGTGTGGCTTGCACCCAGTCGCCCAGTGGGATCGTAGCGGCCTGGAAGGGATCGAGAATGCTGAACTCGGACATCGTGGCTTACCTCATTTTTTATTCTTGTTGCAGATGGTCTCAGGCACAGGCCCGAACGATCAGTTACGACTCAGCGTTTGAAGCAATGCATTTTTGGAGATGGTGCCCTTAAAGGCCCCGGCACGGTCGAGCACGGGGACGGGATAAGGGAGGGTTGCAGCGATGCCCAAGACTTCGTGCAGAGGGGTGTCGGTGTAGACCGGTTGCTGCTCATGCAAGCTGTGACGATCGCCAGCCATCGCACCGACTTCATCAGTGTCAACAACACCTAGTAGCTGGCCGCGGTCGTCAATCAGGTAGCCGAATGGCACACCGGCCTGGAAGCTCGGTGCCTTGCCATTAACCTTGCACACCACTGCTGGGTCGAACCGGGCTACATCGCCGGCCTTCAGCACCCGCGAGCTGTCAAAGCTCTTGAAGAAGGTGCGCACATAATCATTGGCTGGCTGGTTGATCAGCTCTTGCGGGGTGCCGATCTGCACCACGCGGCCACCTTCCATAATGGCAATGCGATGCCCGATGCGGATGGCTTCTTCGATGTCGTGGGAAATGAAGATGATGGTCCGCTGCTGCTCAGCTTGCAGGCGAATCAACTCACCCTGCATTTCGCTGCGGATCAGTGGGTCGAGGGCGGAGAACGCTTCGTCCATCAGCAGGATCGCTGGGTCGTTGGCCAATGCCCGAGCCAAACCTACGCGCTGTTGCATGCCGCCGGACAGCTGGTGCGGGTAGCTGTGCTCGTGGCCGGCAAGGCCAACCTGGCTCAAGGCCTCACGGGCGCGGCTATGGCGCTCGCCTTCCGGTACGCCGGCAATCTCCAGGCCGAAGGCGGTGTTTTCCAGCACGCTCATGTGCGGCATCAGCGCAAAGGACTGGAACACCATGCCCATTTCCTTACGGCGCACATCGAGCAAGGCCTTGTCGGAAAGTCCGGTGATTTCCTTGCCGTTGAGGTGAATGCTGCCAGAGGTCGGCTCGATCAGGCGGTTGAACAGCCGCACCATAGTCGACTTGCCCGAGCCGGAGAGGCCCATTATGACGAAGATTTCGCCACGTTTAACGGAAAAGCTTGCATCGAACACGCCGACGACGTGGCCGGTCTTGCTGAAGATTTCGTTCTTATCGGCGCCCTTGCGGAGCATCTCCATGGCCATATTCGGGTTAGGACCGAATACCTTGAAAATGTTTTTTACCGAAAGAATCTCATCGGCATGGCTCATACGACCCTCTTTATTATACTTATTACCAATTAATCAATTAACACCGCCTCGGTCACCCCTTGGCAAGTGCCAGATTGGCAGGCCGCCCGACTAAGGCGAGCTAGGCAAGGCTGGTGATTCCTATCATTACACGTCCATTTAAGCTTCAGCACCGACCAGGAAATCAACCTGCACAGCATCACTTAATGGAACACGCTCACATCAGTTTTCAACACTGTACCGCGAGCACTGTGAACCGCATTGTATGCCCATGTCAATTTCTATTATAGGCCGGCATCAACGCATGACAGAAAGTATCAATTCAGGGGAAGTGTTGCGAGGAGGAAAAAGCGCTTAAAGCCAGTAAATTCAAGGGTTTGAGGCAAACCCAAAAGAACTTAACAAGTTAGCTCATGACTTTAAGTAATGGGGTATGTCTAAGAAGTTATGACATGATAACTCGACGAGAGTAGAAAGTCTAACTTATTTACACTCAGCCCCATGACAGACGAATTCTTATATCAATTGTCACGTGCATAATATTCATTTAATTAACGCGGAAGCATGATGCAAATCATGCCCTCCAATCGAAGTCGACAAGATGGAAATGGAGCTTAGTACTCTTTTATCCGCCCTCGCTGAGTCAAGGATTCGTGAATGTATTTGAAAGATCAGAATCTGTTCCGGGAACAAGCTTTTATTAACGGCCAATGGCTGGATGCGGACAGCGGCCAGACCATCAATGTGACCAACCCGGCTACGGGTGAGGTCATCGGTACCGTGCCGAAGATGGGCACCGCGGAAACCCGCCGCGCCATCGAAGCTGCCGACAAGGCCCTGCCGGCCTGGCGTGCACTGACTGCCAAGGAGCGTTCGAACAAGCTGCGTCGCTGGTTCGAACTGATGATCGAGAACCAGGACGACCTGGCTCGCCTGATGACCACCGAACAGGGCAAG
>NZ_JBNNVS010000044.1:0-45634 GCF_050280665.1 Pseudomonas sp. NPDC089547
TAAATATTACCAAGCTCGCTAAATCTCTGGGGGAGCGGGCGAGCCCGCGAACACCGGCAAAGCCGGTGCCATCCACTGCGTTGCCTGTTTCGCGGGCTCGCCCGCTCCCACAGTGACTGTGCTGGCTTTGAGTTAACACGATGCCTGTGGGAGCGGCGGTCCGGTTTACCCGCGAACAACGGCGTAGCTGGTGCCATACCGCAGCTTAGAACCGAACCGTTACCCCCGCATTCACCGAGTGGAACCGGGCATCCGAACCAAACTGCCCCTGATACGACAGCCCCACCTCGGTCTGGCGGTTCAGTTGCACTTTCGCGCCCACTTCGGTCATGGCCACGTTGCGCGTTTGGGCAATGCCCTGCACCGCAAAGTCCGGGCCACCGGCAAAGGCCTGGGTGCTGCGCGGGTCCAGGTCACCGTAGGCGCGGCGCCAGCCCAGGGAGCCGTATAGCTCGGTGGCATGGTCGGCTACGCGGGTTTGGGTGGAGGCGCGCATGCCCACGGTCGAGAACCAGGTGTCCTGCTTTTCACTGGACACGCTCAGGGCCGCGGCACCGCCTTTTTCCCGGAAGCTGTCAGCGTCGTACTTCACGTACGACACGCCCACGAACGGCTCCAGCGCCACCGCGCCCAGGCCGATGCGGTAAGCCGCTTCACCACTGGCCTGCAACGTGTTGGCGTCGCGCTTGCCCTTCAGGTGGTCGTTGAACCCGGCAAAGGCCACGTTGCGTTTGCTGTCCAGCTTGTGCCAGGTGTAGCCAACATCTGCGCTCAGGCGCAGGGCATCCAGCTGGGCGCCGGTGTACAGGCCCAGGTGGTAGTTGTCGCTGTGGCCTTTGGCATCGCGGTCGTCGGCATCGAACTTGGTGCGGCTGTAGCCGCCGTACACCCCGGCGCGCCAGTCCGGGTTGATGCTGCCATCGGCACCTATCAGCACACCACCGGTTCTTTGGCGCAGGCCGCTGGCGCCGTTGTTGCCGTCCAGTTTCGACCAGTTGCCGAACACTTGCGCCCAGGCGCCGCCTTGCGCTTCCGGGGTGGTGGGCATGAGGTTCGACGCACCCAGCGGCATGCGCACGGTGGTGCTGTCGAACAGGCTGCGCAGGCGGGTGCCCAGCACGCCGGAGACCACTTGGCTGTTGGCGATCAGCGCGGTGCCGGTGCTGGCGTGGTAGTCGCCGGCGAGCTGGTCGATGGCATCGCGTGCGCTATCGGCATCCAGTACCAGCAGGTTGTTGTACAGGCGCAGCGGGTCGCCGCTCTGTTCCAGTTCGCTCAGTGCGCCTGCGGTATTCCACTGGTTTTCGGTAACCGCCACGGTCTGGAAGATGCCGGGGGTGCCAGGCCCGCCTGTTTCTGGCGGCTGGACCGGTGGTTGTACCGGTGGTTGTACCGGGGGCTGCACAGGCGGCTCGACCGGGGGCTGTACCGGTGGCTCAACAGGTGGCTCGACCGGGGGTTGCACCGGGGGCTCAACAGGCGGCTCGACCGGGGGCTGCACCGGGGGCTCAACAGGCGGCTCAACCGGTGGCTCAACCGGCGGTTCAACAGGTGGTTCAACCGGTGGCTCGGGCGTAGTGGTTTTCTGCGCGATGGTCAGGTTCAGTTCATTGGCCGTGCGCTGCAAGCTCACGTTGAGGAACGCCGAGTTGGTGAATGCCTCTGCATAGGCAGTACCAGCGGCAGCACCGTCCACCACGCCGCCCTGGGCGGCCAGCAGGGTGTAGGTTTGCCCGGTCTGGTAGCTTTGCGCGTCGTTGAGCGTGGTGACATCGACCCGGGTGCCGCGCAGGGTCGCGGTGCCGCTCACGTTGACCCGGTCCGACCCGCCATCACCGGCGATATCGGCGGCGTAACGCGAGCCGGCCGCCATCTCCAGGTCACCATTGATCGACAGGGTGCCCAGCGCGCCTTCACCGGGCGACAGGGTACCGCCCGAGGCAACCTGGGTGCTGCCGACCTGGCCGACACCGGCCAGCACACCGCCATCCAGCACCTGGGCACGGTTGCTGTAATTGCCGGCAGTGTCGGTATGGCCCACGGTGCCGTTGACCACCAGGGTGCCGTTGCCGATGCTCAGCAGCGAGGTGCCGCGCGGGTTGGTCTGGTCGACATCGCCTGCCAGCACCAGGCGCCCGCCGCGCACCACCGTGCTGCCAGACATCCCGGTCAGGTCGCCGCTCAGGGTGGTATTGCCGCTGAAGGCATACACCCGGCCAGCACCGCTGATGCTGTTGCTCAGTTGCAGGTCGCTGTCGGTGTGGTTGAACGCCAGCGCACCGCTGCCAGCGCCAAAGCGGATCGCCGTTTGTGGGTCCAGGCGGCCGGCGGCTTGTGCAGCGCTGGCGGTAATGGCATCGATATCGGTGCGGCTATCGTCCCTCACCACTGCGCCACCGATGCTGAGGGTGCCGCGTGCGGCCGAGTTGATACTGGTCAGTTCGCTGATGTCGATGCCATCGGTGCTGCTCAGCTCGGCGCCGTTGGCCAGCACCAGGACGGTGCTGGAGGTGGTGGTGCCCAGGGTCAGTGCGCGCGTGGCCAGGCGTGTGCCTTCACCGGTCACGCTCACCACGGTGTTGCGGCTGAGGTTGGCCGAGCCCAGCGTCATCGAGTCGCTGGTCAGCACCGCGCCATCGCTCAGGCTAAGGTCGTTACGGTTGCGGAAGGTGCCGGTGTTGTCCCAGCGCGTGTTGGCGCCGGACAGCTCGCTGATCGAGTTGATGGCCACACGTTCGCTGGCAAGCTGCCCGCCGTCCTTCAGGGTGATGCGCGAGTCATACAGGAATACGCCACCGGACGTCACCTCAACGGCATCCACCTTCGAGCCTGCACCGCTGACCACCAGGTTGGCCCGGGACAGGGCATTGCCGGCATTGCCGTTGTCGCTCAGTTGCAGGTCGCGCACTAACACTTGCCCGCCATCGAGCACGTTCAGCGTGCCCTGGCCGGCGCCGCCGATGACGATGGTGTTACCGAGCACGGCCGTGGTGCGCGGCACCACCCAGCGGGCGCCGGGGCCCTGGACCGTGACAGTTGCCATTGCCGCGCTGGCTTCATCGTTGGTGGATGAGCCACCAATGCGCCCACCTTTGCTGGTGAGTTCGGCGCCATTGTTGATGGTAAGGCTGGCGGGCACGCCGTTGCCGGGGCGCAGTGACACCGTGCCATCGTAGGCGCGGTCGCTGCTGAAGGTGTCCTCGCCGCTGTCTAGGATGTAATCCGCAGCGTGGGCGGTCGGCAGCATGGCAAGGGTGATGGCGAACGTGAGCGGGGATAGGCTGAACAGGGGCTTCATGGCGACTCCGGATAGTCCATTAAAGGCCACGCAAGTGGCGGCCAGCGCATGGGGCGTTGGCGGTCCTCAGGTGCAACGGATGAAGGCAGGGAGTATCGGCAGTGCTCACCGGATCGCAAATAGTACGAATGTGCTAACCATTGCCGGAACGTGATGTTGCGCACACTGTGGGCTGCCAGGCGCAAGCGCATTTGTTGCTGAATGTGTGATCTCTGCCGCTCGGTTTTCGTCAAGAATGCGACCCCTTGCCGTCGCCTGGGGTTATTGAGCCAGGGCCTTTCATGCAAACGCTGTTGAACGAGATTCTTGAAGAAGTACGTCCCTTGATCGGCAAGGGCAAAGTGGCGGACTACATCCCGGCGCTGGCCGATGTGCCGGCGCAGCAGTTGGGTATTGCGGTGTACAGCAACGATGGCAGCCATTACTGCGCAGGCGACGCGTTAGTGCCGTTTTCGGTGCAGAGTATTTCCAAGGTGTTCAGCCTGGTGCAGGCGATCGGCCACTCGGGTGAAGCCATTTGGCAGCGGCTTGGCCATGAGCCCTCAGGCCAGCCGTTCAATTCGCTGGTACAGCTGGAGTTCGAGCGCGGGCGCCCGCGCAATCCGTTTATCAATGCGGGGGCGTTGGTAATCTGCGATATCAACCAGTCGCGCTTCGCTGCACCCACGTTGTCGATGCGCGATTTCGTACGGCGGCTGTCGGGCAACCCGCACATCTCGATGGATGCCCGCGTCGCGGATTCGGAGTACCAGTTTCGCGCGCGCAACGCGGCCATGGCTTACCTGATGCAGTCCTTTGGCAACTTCCATAACGAGGTCGAGCAGGTGTTGCGCAGTTACTTCAGTTACTGCGCGCTGCAAATGAACTGCCTGGACCTGGCCCGGGCGTTCTGCTTTTTGGCCAACGATGGGTTCTGCAAGCACAGCGAGGAGCAGATTCTTACCCGTCGCCAGGCCCAGCAGGTGAACTCGATCATGGCCACCAGCGGGCTGTATGACGAAGCCGGTAATTTCGCCTACCGGGTGGGGTTGCCTGGCAAGAGTGGTGTGGGTGGGGGGATTGTGGCGATCGTGCCGGGGCAGTTTACTGTTTGTGTGTGGTCGCCGGAGCTGAATGCGGCGGGCAACTCCCTGGCCGGGATGGCGGCGCTGGAGTTGCTGAGCTCGCGGATTGGCTGGTCGGTGTTTTGAATCGCGGGAGGGGCCTGCCGGTAGGCGCTGAATCGCCGTCACAAGGCGACTGTGCATAGAATAAGAGAATGTTTGACAGAGGTCTTCAGCGTTACAAATATAACGATTTAGGATGTGTTAACTTTGGCCGTAGGGCATTTCTGAAGTTGGATCGAGCTGCACTTTAGCTAGCATTGATCGCTTAGTATGGAATCTTTTCGGGGAGATGACCATGCAAAGGAGGACGGAAGAGTGCCTGATAGGGCAGGTGGATTTGAAGCTGGCTGAGCAGAGCTACAATGTCCCCGGTTTTTCCGAGGCTTACGCGTATCATCTTGAGGGGCGAGCTGGGGATCAAGTGTTTTATGGTAGGTTGCTCATATTTATTGGTTCTGTAGTTGCGGCGCTGGGTATGGGTATCGCCTTATTCGGTCCTGAGGTTATTTATTATGACCGGTTCTCAGGCCTTACCCTGATCCAGCACATACAATTGAACCCTGGGCTAGTTTCAATTAGCGGCGGGCTGATGATCGCTTGGGGCGGAAAACAGCGTAATGAAGGCATTGTTCATCGTGAAGACTTCCTATTGTCCCATTACAAATTTGTAACGGATGATGGTCGAGATGTCAGCAATCAGGTCAACGTTCGGCACTTGGGAGGTGATAATTTTAGCGTCTCCGTAGGCTTGTAGTCTGGTCGCGTAGGTTTGAGCATTAACATTACGATTTTTGCGCGCCCGGCAAGGGCTCTCGAGAGATTGCTCCATTTTCTTCGCAGGTTTGGTAGGCTAATGTTTTTAGTCTCTCGCTGAGACAACGCAAATGGAAGTGCCATGGCGATTGTTCATTCTGTAATAGAAAGTGATTGGCGAGCTTACAGGGAGATACGGCTCAGGGCCCTGCGTGAGTCGGAGGATGCCTTCGCAAGTACCTATGAGCATGAGTCAACCAGGGAAGAGGGCGAGTGGCAGGCCCGCGTCTCAGCCATGGTTTCGTCCAGCAGTGCCCAAGCATTCTTTGCGTCGCAGCACAATGAGGTTTGCGGCCTGGTGTGGTGCAAGTCGTCGGGCATTGAAGTGGACGTGGTCGAGCTTTTCCAGATGTGGGTAGCGCCTGATGCACGCGGCTGCGGAGTAGGGCGGGCCTTGCTCGAGCATGCAATCACTTGGGCTTCAGGCCGGGGGGCGCAGCGTGTTCGTTTGGGCGTGACGATTGCAGAAAGCCCAGCGATGCACTTGTACAGGGCGAGTGGTTTCCACGACGTCGGCTTACCCGAGCCTTTGCGCGAGGGTTCGGCGTTGATGTCGCAACCGATGGAGTTGAATCTGGGCGCACATTGAGACAGATCCCTGCTGCCGGTACCGGCCTCTTCGCGGGTAAACCCGCTCCCACAGGGATAGCGTAATGCCGAGGGCGAACACACTATCTGTGGGAGCGGGCGAGCCCGCGAACACCGGCGTAGCCGGTGCCATCCAGCGCAGCATGGTTGCAGCCAACGTCCAGCACTTCAGAAGACCTCGTCAATTGCCGGCGCACTGCGAGACTCAATGTCGATCTCAGTTGGCCACTGGACCTTGGGTGCAAGGTAGTTCATGGGGTTCAGGCCATTACCAGCCTTCTGACCCTGAACAGGGCGCATCGCATCAGGGATCGCGTCATAGCCACTTTGCATGTACAACCGCGCCAGTGCCCAATACTGCTTGCCTTGTTCTATGTTGTCACACAGAAACAGGCGATCGATGACTTCGTCGGTGCCTGGTTTACGAACCGAGATCATCACATTTTCAATAAGCCCGCCGTAGCCCATGGGGGCGTATACCTTGTAGACCTCGGCGGTGAGGTCGGCCCAGTCATAGGCCACCGGCTTCACCCCCCAGCCTTTGCTGCCGAAGGGGTACAGGCGATCAAAACGGTATTGATAGAAGTAAACTTTTTGGCGTGCTCTATTGAAGCGTATGGGTTCGTCACGGGGGAGTCGTAGGTCCAAACGAAATAGCGGATAAAAGGCCCAGATCGAAGAAATTAAAATCACGAAACCTACTATCGTGATATCAAGCCCCGATCGCCAATCATGAGCAATAGACCCGAAAAGGTCGGGTACGAGGACGTTCACTATATAAGCTAAAAGTATTAGGCCGCCGAAAAATGAAATCCCCCGCACGCTGACCGAAGATCGAGGTATTTCAATGAAAATACGCTCGGCGCGATTGATCTTAAAGCCATAGGCAGAGGTGACCTCTCGCGGCATAGGCCTTGCGTCGTACGGAGGTAGATCATACTTCCAGCCAGTTTCTCGACTAGGTAATATCTTTCTTTTTTCTGTCATTCATTAAACTCAGTAGAAATGATCTCTGCGTGCACTTCCGGCGTGTTTCGGTCGGGCCAAAATTTCAAAGACAGCGTTGCGGCAATAATAGTAGGGTTGTCGATATATGGAACTAATTCGAGGCCGCCAAAATGCTGTTTGATGCTTATTTTGCCTTCAGTTGTAGTGATTGTGCGATCAATTTCATTCTGCTCGATACTGCTAGTTTCGTAATCTGGGTTTTTAGGTGGTTTGTATCGCTGGGGCGGAGGGCTCGTCATTTCTTCTTTAATGGCTGCGGGTAGTGTCAAGGCGCTGCCAATAATCACTTCGCCCTCGACTTGATCCTTGAGGAGACTGTCGCCATGACGGTGGACCTTCAGTTCCCAATACAGCCCGGATTTTTCATTGTCGAAATGCGGAATGCTAATCAGATATTTCAAGCGTTGCTTGACAGTTGATCCAAAAAGGCTCCTTGTCTTGGCGTTAGATACAGTTCCAAGCAGATCAGTTTCGAACTTAACGCTTGCAGTGATTCCCAGTACAGCTGTATTAAGCTCAGCTGAGGCCATGTCTGCAAATTCCGGTGCGTTCCAGTGGATAATTGGAGTTTCGTTAGCCTTGCCGAAGTAGCACCGCCTTACCCATCGATCCAGCGGTGACGACTCTTTCTCTTCCGCCCACTTGGTTAACGTATATGCCCCTAAACCTGACACCAGGGCGATGCCTAAAACACCCAGCACTAATGGTTTGAACACTGCAGCCACGGCAGCAATTACCCCGAAACCAAATAGATATGAGGCGAATTTATAGAGTCGTGCTGCTCTGTGATCGCCACCTGCGGTTGTGCGCCTTTCAGCGCTTATCGCCTGCAATGCATCGAAAATGCCAGCTCCTGCATTGATAACAGCGCCAACTCTAGCTATCACCTGCCCAGTCATAATCAGATTGGTCATTTTATGTTCAGCAGCAAAAGATAGCCTCCGTATGCGCTGGAGTTCGGAAGCCCCTGATCTTAAAATCAATCCAAGTGCTTCAACGCTACCGCCCAAGATGCCCATTCTTGCACCTGCCAAGGCCATCACGGCTTCCTTGGCTTTGGGCCCGAATTCCGCTTCAGCTTTCGCCTGGTTTTTGCTCAAACTGTCGCTTTGTAAGTAAAGCCCTCCCATCGCGAGCAGTACTTCCCAGCTCCCAGCTACACCTCGCAATCCGCTAAAACCGGTCCGCACCAACTGCGCCGCCTGCTGCGAAGTAATGCGCATGCCCTGCAACACCTTGCGCGCATTCGCCTCCAGCGTCCCCGCCGCCACCGAGATATCCACCAAGGCAATCTGTGCCGCGCTGCTCGCCTGGGTCACCTTCATGTTGGCTTCCTCAAGCAACCGACCACGCACCTCTTCAGCCGTACCCTCCACCCACACCGTCACACTGATCATGGTGTGGGCAAACCCCGGGTCGAGCACGGCCAGGCTCATCAGCCCGTGCTGCATGATCGGCCGTACCTTGTTCCACACCTTGGTTGAATGGATGTCGATGTCATCAATGTTGCGATGCATCCGGTCCCGCGCCTCGGCAATCGAGGCATTGGCCTTGTGTTGCAACTCGCGCAAGTGCGCACTTTGCAGGGCGTAGTACTCGCCCAGCTTCATCTTCACTTCCAGCTCGATCAGGTGTACGCCGTTGTAGAGAAACTGCGTCGCGCTGTTCAGGTGCCGCACAGCGTTCTGAATGCCTGACGGCAAGCGGGGTGCCAAGCGCTGGCTGGCGGCATTGAGGGCGCCCTGGGTTTCAGCGATGGCCTGCTTGAGCGTGTTGCGCATGCGCAAACCGGTGTCGTCGCTGGCGATGATCTTGCTCAGCATGCCGTAGAGTTTGTCGCTGTCGTTCCAGTTGATCGCGTCGGCAGCGGAGAAGCTGGGGAGTAGCCCAGCCAGCAACGCACGGTCGCGCATCAGCAACGCGCGATAAGGGGGGCTATCGGGGTCTTGCAGCCATTTCAGCCAGAGCGTTTCGCTGGTGCCGGCTGGGGGAGCCGCATCCGGTGCCACGGCTTCGGTGATACCGCCGCCCAGGCACAGCGCCATGGTCTTGGCATACGCCACGCCAGACTCTCGATGATCGCCGTCATAGTCGTACTGCTCGGCCACCTTGAACATGGGCGTATCGAACATCGCAGCATACGCGCGGGCGTTCCTGTCGATGTAACCCTGAAACTCGGCTTCCTGTTGGTCGTATTCGGCCTGGAACGCTGCCCGTTTCGGTTCGTCGTAACGTTCCTCCAGCCGCTCATCACTCTCCAATTGCGCCCGCTCTACCAACCACTGGCGCTCCACCGCCGGATCGGTGAACACCGGAGGCCCGTCACCGGTCATGGGCTCCAGCGACGGCACCCTCTGCGCCGCCCACTCCCGGTGCGTGGCGCGAATGACCTGGAGGATCTGTGAGGTCTGTAACTGATAGGCCCGCATAGGGTCTTCCCGCCAGACCTGGCGCTTCACCACCCAGTTCAAACGCTGGTGGTTGAACTCCTGAATCAAACCAACGGTGTCATCGAGCACCACCGCCAGCACGCCATTCTCCAGCTTGTGCCGGTTGATCGCGTTGACCAGGTACCCCTTCAGGGCAAACCGGCGCAGCCAGCGCGTGTGAAAGCCATGCACGCTGTCGAACGGCGAACACCCGCGCTGCGCGTACTCGAACACTTCCTTGTCGACCTGCAGATTGTCAGGCGTCATGGCGATGCCTGCCAACTCAGGATTGTTGCGTGCCTGGGTCAAGTCCACCCCTTCAAAGCGGTGCGCAGGCGCCTGGCCCTTCTTGTAGGCATTCAGCACACTCACCGGCCAAGGGTCGCTGGAGAAGGCCAGCCAGGCGCTGCCATAGCGGTCGGTGTCGATGTTCAGGAAGGACGAGGGAATGTCGTGGTTTTCATTCGTACACTTTTCGGGCAGTGATGCAGGCAGGCCATCTGACGGCTCGTAGGGATTGAAGCGGCGCAGGTGGCCCTGCTCGCTGACTTCGTAGGCATGCCAGACCTGCTGGTCAAGCAGCACATACAGATACCCCATGCGCAAGGTGCGCACGCCCAGCTTGGCCGAGATATGCAGGCTGCCGGCCACGGTGCTGAGGCACTGCGGTCGGGTGTCTGGCACCAGGGCGCGGCGCAGGGGCAGGATGGGCAACTCTTGGCGTTCGCAGGCCATGCACTGGTCGTGCGGCAGCGCAGCTTCGGCAAGCGCAATGGCGATACGTTGACTGATTGTCAAAAGCGACCTCGCTTGGAAAGGGAACGTGATGGTCCCTGAACACTAACGAGGAATCGCTTGCCGGAGGTTCATGGGGCGTCCTAAAACTTTGTAGGAAACGTCTGTGAATGAGCCTTTGTGTGATGGCAATACAGCGTTGTGGATGGCACCGGCTTTGCCGGTGATCGCGGGCAAGTCCGCTCCTACAGGGTGTGTGCAGGCTTTGAAGTCGATGTGGGCAGGGGCAGCAGAAAGGTCAGCAGCGCGCCAACCACCAGCAGCACCGTGGCATACACAATCCCGGCGGTGAAGCTGTGGGTCAGGTCCTTCAGCCAGCCAACCACCAGCGGGTTCAGCGCCGAGCCGATGTTGCCGAACGCGTTGATCACCGCAATGCCAATGGCCCGCGCCTTGAACGTCAATGCCTGGTCCGGCGTGGTCCAGAAAATCGACATGGCCGTGTAAGACCCGGTGGCTGCCATGCAGATACCGCACAGTTGCACCAGCGGGTTACCCGCGTAAGCGGTAAACATCCAGCCCGCAGCAGCCATCAGCATGGGCAGTACCAGGTGCCATTTGCGCTCCTGGCTGCGGTCGGAATGCAACCCCCACAGCAGCATGCCGATGATGGTGCACACCTGCGGAATCATCGCCAGAAAGCCGATGGTGCTGTTGCTGCTGTCGGCGGCGCTGATGCTCTTTATGATCAGCGGCGTCCATACGGCAATCATCGCCAGTGTGTTCACCAGGCAGAAGTACACCAGGCTGAACATCAGTACGGTGGGCGAAAGCATTTCGCGCAGCAGGCTGGCGGGTTCATCAGTTGCAGGGCGGGTTGAAGGTGGGTGATCGGCGGCCAGGGCCTGCTGCAAGTGGTGTTTGTCTTCGGCACTCAGCCAGTGGGCCTGGTGCGGTGTGTCGTTCAGGTAACCGAACACCACAAAGCCCATGATCACTGAAGGCATGCCTTCAAGCAGGAACAGCCACTGCCAGCCGTGCAAGCCCCACAGCCCGTCCAGGCTCAGTATCAGCCCCGAGAGCGCCGAGCCGAAGCCCGCGGTAAAGGGCATCGCGATCATGAACAGGGCATTGGCGCGTGCCCGGTAGGCCGCCGGGAACCAGAATGTGAGGTACAGCAACACCCCGGGCAAGAAGCCGGCTTCGGTGATGCCGACCAGTATCCGCAGCAGGTAAAGGCTGGCGGCATCGGTCGCGAACAATGTCGCTGTCGAGGCCAGCCCCCAGGCGATCATCAGGCTGCCAATCCATCTGCGTGCGCCAACCCTGGCCAGGGCCATGTTGCTGGGGATGCCGCAGGCGATATAGGCGATGTAGAACAGTGTGGTGGCCAGGCCGAACTGGGTGCTGCTCAGGCCCAGGTCGCCCATCATGGTCAGGCCGGCAAAGCCGATGTTGATGCGGTCGAGAAACGACAGCACAAAGCACAGGAACAGGAAGCCGAGCAGGCGCCTGGAGACTTTGCGCATCACGGCGTGTCGGGGGCTGCTGGTAGTGGTTATCGTGGCAAGCGGGGCAGTGTGCTGATGCATGGGGGCGCCTGATTATTATTGGTTTGAGCGGCACCGGCTGCGGTGCTTTGGCGATGGCAGGCGCTACAGGTCTTGCAGCGCCGACTGGGTAAGCTGGGTGAAGGCCTGGGCATCGCCCAGGGCCTGGGCGCTGAGCAGTGCCAGTTTGGTCAGGAACAGTTCGGCCTTGGCCGGTGTGGCCTGGTCCAGGGCATCTGCCAATACGTCGTAAACCAGTTCCAGGTCTGTTGCGGTAAGGGTGTGCATGGCGGTTCCTCTCAGTGCTTGCCCAGGGTGGTGTCGACGGCGGTGCGCAGTTGTGTGGCACACAGCTGTAGCCAGCGGGCGCAGATGTGTTGGTCTGGGCGCACCAAATAAGCACCCGCGCCGGTGATGCCATAGCGGCTGGCGATACGGCCGGTGGCGTCGTCGATCAGTTGGTCGGCACCGGTGATGGCAGGCTGGGCGTGTTGCGCTATCGCAATGATCTGCAACGGCACACCGCTGCTGCGGATTGCATTTGCCTGCTCGAGCACGTCGCTCGGGATGCAGTCACTGTCGGTGAAGTAGAGCAGGTAGAAGCTGGCACCCAGGTGGTCGAACAGGTAGTCGTTTTCGGCCAGTCGAATGTTCAGCAGCGGGGCGCCATTGCGCGGCCCGGCAGTGAAACGCGCGTTGTCGTCAGCCGCGCAGTTGAGTACCGAATCGGCGTAGTCGTGTGGCCGCGAAGTGCGCCAGTGGTACAGCGGGCGGACGAACGCTTGGGTCAGTGACAACGACAACACGGCATCGCGCACCAGGCGGTAGCCCGCAGTCGGGGGCGCCATGAACCGGGTGCTCTTGCCGGCTTCGCTGATGATTTCGCGTGCGGCACCGACGCGTTCGCTGGAGTACGACGGTAGCAACTTGGGGCCCGCCAGGCCTTTGACAGTGAGGGCCAGTTTCCAGACCAGGTCGTGGCAATCCTGGAACCCTGTGTTGGCGCCGCGCACGCCGAAAATCGGCAACAGGTGTGCCGCGTCCCCTACAAACACCACGCGCTTGTGCAGGTAATCAGGCAGGGTCAGGGCGCGGGCGGAGTAGACCGAACTCCAGTCCATTTCCCACTCAGGGTTTTCCACCCCCAGCATGTGCAACTGGGCGTTGATGCGTTCGCGCAGTGATTCCGGTTGCAGCGCCTGTTCCGGGGTTTCGTTTTCGGGCAGTTGATAGTCGATGCGCCAGATGTCGCCAGGCTCGCGGTGCATCAGTACGGTGTTGCCCGGGTTCCAGGCCGGGTCGAAGTAGGCCAGGCGCTCGGTAGGCAGGCCCAGGTCTATCTTGATGTCGGCGATCACGAAGCGGCCTTCGTAGGCGGTACCCTCAAGCTTGAGGTCCAGCAGCGTGCGCAGTGTCGAGCGGGCGCCGTCAGCGGCGATCACCCAGTCGGCGTCAAGCTCATAACTGCCGGCGGGGGTATCAATACTCAGCCGGGCAAAGTCGTCATGTTGCAGCACACCGGTCACGCGGTTGCCCCAGCGCACTTCCACCAACGGGTTGGCCTCGGCGGCCTCGACCAGAAACTGCTCCAGGCAGGGCTGTTGCAGGTTGGTCATGGGGGCGTAGCGGTCGTCCGGGTCGTGCGGGTTTTCCATGCGGAACACCAGCTGGTTGCGGTAGTACGAATTGCCACAGCGCCACGGCAGGCCCAGCTCACAGACCCGGTCGGCGACACCCACCTGCTGCAAAATCTCCATTGAGCGGCGGGTGAACACAATGGCCCGGCTGCCTTCGCTCACTTGCCGCTCCGCAGCCAGCACCACGCAGGCGATGCCATGCCGGGCGAGGTCCAGGGCGGTGGTCAGGCCGATCGGGCCGGCGCCTACCACCACGACGGGTTTGCGGGCCGGGTGGGTAGCGCCGACACTGGCGGTGTGGGCAGGGTAGACCTGGTAGTTGAAATAGAGGGAGCGGCGCGGCTCGCTGTGGGGCTGATGCATGGCGGTGCACATCCATATTCTTGTAGGTATTCAGGTGTGCGAAAGACTGTACTTGAGGCGGCGGCGGGCGATGTCCCCTGGAGGGGACAAGTGCGTTACCGTCAAGGCAGTTTGTACGGCCGCGCGAAGCATCCTGCACGGCGCATGGCACCGGCTGCGCCGGTGTTCGCGGCGGTTCGACGCCTCGACACGCGCGCACAGAGATCGCATCAGGGCTGACAGGTGTTGGTCACAAGATATGCAGCGCCTGTGAGATCGAGCGCCGCCCGCGCGGCGCATCGCGAGCAAGCTCGCTCCTACATTTGTTTCGGGCCAGTAACGCCTGTGCCATGCGCGCGCGACCGTTTGTTCGCTCGACGCTATATCGAGCCATCCGCCAAAGCGTTCGCGCGCATATCCCACAGGCATGATTGGCCCGAAACAAATGTAGGAGCGAGCTTGCTCGCGATGCGCCGCACGGGCGGCGCTCGATCTCACAGGCGCTGAAGATGCCGAGGCGAGCACCTGGCAACCCTGATGCCATTGGCAAAAACCATCAGGCTCTGGGCAGCGCAGCAGCCCATGTGTTGCATCAACGCTGGCGCAACACAGTGGCCAGCCCGACAGTCAATACCACAGCGCAGACCATGGCCACACTGATGGTAACGCCAACGCCCAGCGCTTCGAGCATCCCCGCCAGCACCAGATAAAACGCAATCACCCCCACCGCACCAATCGCATTGCCGCGCACCATCGCCGCCATCCCGGCCCGCCCGCCTTGCACATGGGCGAACACCACCAGCGGCCAGGCAATCACCGGGATCGGTGCCAGCATCCCGCTGGTTGCCGGGCCCAGCCAGCTTGCCAGGCTGGTGGTGATCATCAGCAGGGAAGTGGCCGAGACCATGCGCAGGGGGATCTCCCAGAAGTGCCGGGGGCGGGCCAGGGTATCGGGTTTCGGCTCGCGGCCGCTGGCGCGTATCAACACGCCAATCAGTACCAGCGCCACGGCAATCGACAGGTACAGGCTGCCCCAGTGGGTGAATGCGTAGGCGGCCAGGCCATAGAACAGCAACGCCAGCAGCACGGCCGCGGCGACGCCGAGCCTGCGCGTGGCGAACAGGTAGAAGGTGTAGGTGGCCTGCACCGCCGCCAAGCCGCCCAACGCACCGGGTACCGCGCCCATGGCGAAGGCCGTGCCCTGTTCCAGGCACAGGAAGGTCATGACCAGCGCCGAAGTGATCGGCAGGCCCGACAGCAGCCCACCGAGCAGGCCGCCCCAGCGTCGCGAGGCGAGGGAGATTGCCCACATCAGCAGGGGCGTGACGATCAGTTTCAGGTAGAGCAGGGTCATTGCGGGGCTATCCAGGTTTGCAGAAGGTGCGCCCGCCGCCGGTATTGGGTGGGGCGCGGGTGAATCAACCGCGGCTGGCCTCCAAGGCCTGGGCCAGGTCGGCGATGATGTCGTCGCTGTGCTCGATGCCGATAGACAGGCGCACCATGTCCCGTGGCACGCCGGCCTTCTCCAGCTCCTCGTCGTTGAGCTGGCGGTGGGTGGTGGAGGCGGGGTGGCAGGCCAGCGACTTGGCGTCGCCAATGTTCACCAGGCGCACCACCAGCTGTAACGCATCAATGAAGCGTGCGCCGGCCGCTTGGCCGCCCTTGATGCCGAATGACAGGATCGACGCCGGCTTGCCGCCGGTGTAGCGCTGGGCCAGTTCATGCTCGGGGTGGTCGGGTAACCCAGCGTATTTCACCCAGGCAACCTGTTCGTGGGTTTGCAGGTAGTGGGCGACCTTCAGCGCATTCTCGGTGTGACGCTCCATGCGCAGGGCCAACGTTTCCAAGCCTTGCAGGATCAGGAAGGCATTGAACGGCGACAGCGCGGCGCCGGTGTTGCGCAACGGCACCACGCGGCAGCGGCCGATGAATGCGGCAGGTCCGAAGGCTTCGGTATAGGTGACACCGTGGTAAGACGGGTCGGGGGTGTTGAGGAGGGCGAAGCGTTCTTTGTTGTCGGCCCAGGGGAACCTGCCGGAGTCGATGACGATGCCGCCGATGCTGGTGCCATGGCCGCCGATGTACTTGGTCAGCGAATGCACGACGATATCGGCGCCGTGCTCGAACGGCCGGCACAGTACCGGGGTGGCCACGGTGTTGTCGACGATCAGCGGCACACCGTGGCGGTGGGCGGCCTTGGCCAGTGCGGCGATATCGACGATGTTGCCGGCGGGGTTGCCGATGGACTCGCAGAACACTGCCTTGGTGCGTTCATCAATCAGCGCTTCTAGAGCAGCGATGTCGTCATGGGCGGCGAAACAGGTACGGATGCCCATGCGCGGCAGGGTGTGGGCCAGCAGGTTGTAGGTGCCGCCGTACAACTTGGCCACCGAGACAATGTTGTCGCCGGCCTCGGCGACGGTCTGGATGGCGTAGGTGATGGCCGCCATGCCCGAGGCCACCGCCAGCGCGCCTACCCCGCCTTCGAGGGCGGCCATGCGTTTTTCGAGCACATCGTTGGTGGGGTTCATGATGCGCGAGTAGATATTGCCCGCCACTTTCAGGTCGAACAGGTCGGCGCCGTGCTGGGTGTCGTCGAAGGCGAAGGAGGTGGTCTGGTAGATAGGTACGGCCACCGCCCGGGTGGTCGGGTCGGGGCTGAAGCCCGCGTGGATGGCGAGAGTTTCCAGCTTCATGCAGTCGTTCCTTGAGCGTGGGGTGGAAGCGTTCGAGCATGCGGTGGCGGGAGAGCGTGGGTCAAGGATGTCATGGTGGTATGCCCTTGAGTGGCGTCGCACACTGGCTGGTTGAAACCGATTGGATACTCGAAATCACTGGCCCAATGAGCAGAGGAGAGGGTAAAAAGACCGAAGTCAGGCAACCCCATCAGCATCAACTTTGAATGCCATTTGAGAAGACGGGACGGGTACTGCAATTCATGGAAATCACTCAGCTGCTCAAGACTATGCTGCGCTACAGGGAAGCTCTCGAGGTCCATGGCATCCGAGATACTGGCGGTTACGCTGAATTGCTAGCGGCCAGGGCGCTTCGTGCAAGTCGCAACAAAAGTAGTGTTGAGAAGGGTTTTGACATCCTGTGTCCGCAACTGGGTAAAATTGAAGTGAGATCCAGATGCTTGCCGCGGAGCGGTAGACATGAGACTCGCATTGAGCTCTCTGACAAGAAGGAGGGGGGCTTCGACTACCTGCTGGGTATCCTGTTCGACCCGGATATTGAGGTTGTTGGCGGCTTCCTGCTTCCTCATCATGCTGCCATCAGCCTATCTCGGCTGCAGCAATTCAAACGTATTCCATTTGCGACTGGGCTGGCTCATCCGCAGGCGATAGATATTACCGAAAAGCTCAGGCTAGCCCAGAAACAGCTTTGAGTTGCGCATGCCTCGTTGCTGGCCGCTATTGCCAGGAAGCCCCGCTGTAAATATGGGCCATTTTCTGTTTTTGGGCTTCCGTGACTGGGAAATAGGTATCGCACATTGGATCAGTCAAGACCAACTCCCCCGTTGATGGCCTGACCATCATGTTGTCGAGTCTTACGTCAAGTGCTGCTTCGTGTTGATGAGCAAAATGTGCGGCCGTTTCCCACGCTTTTAACATGCCTGAGTACTCGTCATGGTGATCAGCGAGCTGGGAACAGCGCTCTCCAAACTCAACCAAAGCTTCGCCATGCAGTTGGCTCTCTTCGTCTTCAATCAGTTGCGCCAGGATCAAGCTGATGTCTGCTGCGAGCTTGCTGGCAAGAGGGATAGGTTGCAGGACCTCAACCTCAGCCAGCCAATAGAAGCAATCGTCGTCTTCGTCCGATGGTGCGACTGGGCCGTAGTCATGCAGAATGTTCGTAACGTGCGGGTTAAGTTTTGCTGATTGCTCTGCTATGAAATTGTGCCCGCATCCTTCGCGGGTCAAACGATACAGCCGGTTCTCAGCCTGATAGAGCATGGTACTCGATCCGTGCGTGAAGTAACTGGCTGACTTCAACGGCTCATTGACCAGAACGTAGTCGAAGAGCGGACCTTTGAATAGAGTGCTCATGGTGTGTTGCATCCTTGATCGTGGTTGCGACGCAAATTTGAAGTGAGCTACTTGGGTGCCATGTCGATAACCGTGGTCGCGAACCACTTCGGCTTCGGGGGCGGCTCAACCAGACGCCAAGAGGAACTTGTCCCAACGGTCTGACCAAGTGATCTTGCCGGTGGAGCCCATGCTCACCGAGCCAGTATGTCGACATACTGACGATAAAGCGCCTCCTTCTGCGCTGGCGACATGTTCTCCGCTGGAATGTACGCGCTGAATACAACCCCGGAATAGTCAGGGAAGCTGGCTTCCGTCAATCGCTTCATGGGCAAGTTGAGTAGCGCCTCATCGACGGCCTCGATGAACTGCTCAAGGGCGACGGGCTCGCCTTCACTGCTCAGTTGAGTCCACAAAGCGCCCTGTTGAAAGACAGTGCTATCCCACGCTCCCCTGAACAGATACTGCGCCAGCAGTTTCAGCGTGTGGTCATCCCACAGGCGGTAGGTTTTGTACTTTTGTTCATACTCATCACAAACACGACCGACGATATCTTGGAACGTCAGCCCCAGCTTGCCTGTATCGCATCGCAGGCGGAAGCCATCTTCTTCTTGTGTGAACCCGACTTCATGCTTCACGGGGTGAGAAGTGCATAGCTTGAGCGCCACTGCATAGGAGCTACCGATCAAGCGATCATCATTTCTCCCCATGGTGGCAACAGTTCGCACGATAAGCTTGGCAAGGTAGTCGAGCAGTTCTTTGAAGATATAGTCCCGTTTTTTTCTGACCCAAGCCTCATCATAAACAGGCTGGCGACCGTCATACACGACGTTGCTTGGAATGCCCGGCTCAAGTGGCCGCTCGAAGCGAGCCAGCGGCAAGTCAAGACCATAGGCTTCCTCGAAATTGCGCAGCCCTTGTTTGATGTCCTCGATCAGTTGGTCGCGTTCAGCGATCTGATACTCGTCCAAGCCATAATCGGCGCCATATTTCATTCCATTGCCTCAGTTGTCGAAGGGGCTAGCGTTGGTCGGCGGCAAAATACTATCACTGAGCCCACCGAGACAGGAAAGGCCTTCAGCGTTGGCAATGCTGCTATCGCAGCGCTCGCGCACGCTTGCCGAAGCCGGCATAAATTGGCAATCTGCGCCGCAATATCAAAAAGATATCATGCAGTGCTCCAGGCAATGTGCATGGACGCTTCGATAAAAGGGATTTCCCATGCCGCACGCTGTGAAAACGATCACCCTGGCGCTGGATGAAGCACGCGCCTTGATGGCCGATTGGATCGAACCAGACGGGGCCAGTGACGCTGATACATTGGGTGAGCTCGTCGGAGTGCTGGATAACCGCACCCTGAATGACGCAATGCGCAAGCTGTCCGCGCCGTTCCACCAGGGGATTAACCGCAAGCTGTTGGCCCCGCGCTACAAAGTCACCCTCGACCTGTTGCACAAGTACGGGGTAATGGTTGACCCAAGCTCGCTCAGCGATGGAGTTATTGAACGCCTCTATCCGCGGGTCAACTACCCGCGCTTCAGCTACGGGCAGACGTTGCGTGAATGGAGCGATGCGGTGTTGGGGGAGGGCGAGCAGGTGCAGTTCTTCCTGCCGCAGGCACCGCGCCGCAATACGCACTTGGCTACCGTGCAATTCCTCAGTGATGACATTCGCGAGCTGACCGATTCGTTGGTCAAAGCGGCATGCCCGGCTGATGAGGCAGAGGTGGATGCCGCTGCCGAAGACAGTGCCTATGAGCCAGATGCGCGGTCGGCACCACCCAGGGCTCTTGCGACGGAGGCCCAGGACATTACTTCTGGCGCACGGCGTGGCATCAACACCCTTATTGCCTTGGCTGAAGAAGCGCAGGAGCGCTGGTCGCCCGCCATGCGTGAATGCATTGCTGCAGTCCGGAAGGATCATGAGCGAGACGATGAGGCCGACACGCTGGATGTGATGGTCGAGTTGGTCGACCGTCTCGACAGGCTGGCCCGCGAAGCACGCAGGCTTCTGCAGGAGCGCGACACGGCTGCAAGCTGACGGCTTGTCGTCCCGCAAATCCCATTTTTCCAGGTATTGGCAGTAAGTCGCCCCGTACAAGGACCGCCCCATGAATCAAGCCGTGAGCCCACGGCAACTTGCATCATCGCTACCGCTCGAGGTGGATGGTATTGCGGTTGCCTCTACAACCTTGGCCAATGTGTTCAAGGCCGCAAAAATTCCGTGCAAGGACGGCCGCTTGATTTTTGGCCATCTGCAACTGCCCGAATATCAGCGGCCCTACCGCTGGGGCGAAGAGCAACTGGCACGGTTGCTGGGGGACCTGAGGGCGTTCTTCAGCAACGATACGCCCCCCCATGATTTCTACCTGGGCAGCATCATCCTTCATCAGGAAGGTGGCAACGCGCGCGAGCGCGGCCGGCTGAACATCATTGACGGCCAACAGCGCATCACCAGCCTGGCGCTACTTCATTACCTGCAGCATGGTGAAAAGGGAGCCCCTGAGTTGACGTATGGCTCACCGGAAAGCCACGTGTGCATCCAGCGCAATCTCCGCTGGCTCGAGCAGCAACAACTGCCAAAGGTGGACTTTTCGCGTATCAATGTGACGTTGGTGGTCACGCGACACGAAGATGATGCCTACCGCTTCTTCGAAACCCAGAACACTTCGGGTGTTCGTCTGTCGGGTGCGGACATTATCAAGGCTTACCACCTGCGCAGTGTGCCCAACACGGCACAAGATGATTGCGCTCGTGCCTGGGAGCGCATGGGGGACATCAAACCCCTCGTGGCTAACTTCATGAAGGCCCGGCACTGGCAAACGCTGCGCTGGCGAAATGTAGCCAGTGACCGCGACCCTGTGCTCGAACGAAAGCAGATCGTATCCGAACTGGCGGAGCATACGCTGTCAGGTGGTGAGGATATCGCCTATAGGCGGCTGCAGGTGCATCGTGACCCTTGGGGTAAGGAAGCGCATATTGCCCAGGTGGGCTACGCCATGCGCCAGCCGCTTGGGGCGGGCGTGAATACCATGCGCTATGTCGAATATTTTCATGGCCTGCGGCAATCATTGCTCACCGTCAGTGAGCATCCGACCGTTGGCTCATTCGGTTACTACTACAAGCGCTTGGCCATTGATGCGCGCGGTAGTGTGTTCCTGACCAGGGCCTACGATTGGGCCTTGCTCATGTACGCCAGCCAGTTTGGCAGTGCGCGCCTGCTCGAAGCCAGCCTCTGGATTTTCCGCATGGTCTTTGCACTGCGCCTGATCAACGATGTCAGCGTGCGTGAGGACGGTGTACAAACCCACTTTCGAAACAAGCCCTTGCTGGACTGGATTTCCACAAGTCATACCCACGATGAACTTCTTGTTTATCTGCGCGCATACAAGTACCCGGCCAGTGCCGAGAACCTTGATGTGAACAGCATCAAACAACGCTTCGTTCGATCAGTCTCCGGTACGCTTGGCTTCGAGTTGCCATGGCAAGATGCCGACCAGATCGCAGCTTCTTACGATGTTGAGCTTTGCGCCGCCATTGACCGAATCTGTCTCGCTGGCGCTGCCCGCCAAGGAAGCAAATGATGAACGCCCAGGTGCAAACCCATGTACAGAGCGCGGCATTGCTGTGTGAGCAAGGCATCGCGCTGACCATTCCGTCCTACCAACGGCCTTATGTCTGGCCCAGTGAGGATGTGAAAGATCTGCTGGAACAAATCATTCAGGCAAGCGCCGTCGACGACTACGGCCAGCCTGCACAATCGCACTACTTCATTGGTACCGTGCTGACCAGCCAGGTGCCGACTGGCGTGTCTTCGGCTGCGACCGTGACCTATGAGTTGATCGATGGCCAGCAGCGCATGACCACCCTGATGGTACTGGCGTTGGCATTCTGCGCGCTGGTGCCTGATTCGCCCTTGCGCTCGCTGGTAGTGCTGGGTGACTCGCCACGCCTCACGTTTAACATCCGTGAGGAAGTGCAGGCACGCTTGAGTGCCTGGGCGGGGCTGGTCGATGACGCACAGCTGGATGAGAAGGACTCGGCGAACCTTTATCTCACTCATTTGTACGCAGCTCGAAAAACTGCTTCCGACAGGTTGAAGACACTTCAGGCTGCGGGTGGGCACGAGGCCGTCGAGCGTGTCGGCCATTACCTGTTCAACCAAGTGACATGGGTCAACAACGTTATGCCTGCCGGCATGGACTTGAACAAATTGTTCGCCACCCTTAACACCAGCGGTGTACAGCTGGAGCAGACCGACATCCTCAAGGCGCGCCTGATGGAGCGCATTGTGCATCATCGCGCCAGCTACGAAGGCATCTGGCAGGCCTGCGAGAACATGGGGAACTACTTTGAGAAGAACCTGCGCGATGTTTTCAAGGGCACCAGGTGGGGCGGCCTGAAGTTCATCGACCTGGCCAGGTACTCGCGTGATGATTTTTTTATCGATCGTTCAGTTGCAGGTAGTCAACCTGGCCGGACGATCAGCCAGATTTTTGCGATGAAAAACCTGGCTGAATCTCCCTCTCATGCTAAAGAGGATGAGGGGGCTCGCTACCAGTCCATTATCAGCTTTGGCTTGCTGCTGATGCATGCGTACCGCATCTACCGGCACTGGGCCGGCTTGGAGGATATCGAATCACGGCTCAACGACAGCAACCTGAATGCCAGCTTTGCCGTGTTCGTCAATCAAGCCAGTGCAGCGGAAGCTAAGGCATTCATGGAGTGCCTATGGCAAGTGCGTTTCCAGTTCGATCGCTGGGTGGTCAAGTGGGTGCGCCTGGGCGAAGAAGACGAGCGCACGCTGCGTTTGTGCTCGTTCAATAACCGCAGCAAGGGCAATGGCCCGGACTGGCGTGTGGTCAACCACGAAGTTTCTGACCTTGGTCAGTTGCAAAGCGTGCGCTACTTCACCGGCGAGCGCAGTGCGCAGTACTGGCTCACGCCGTTCCTGGGCCGGTTGGTTGAAGAGCCAGGGTTGACCGAGCCGCAGGTGCTTGCTTTGCTCGAGCAGATCGACAACCAGCTGTCGCTTACTGAGCTGACCCAGAAGGAGGCCAGCTACCAATTGTTGTCTAGCCACACCGTAGCATCGGCCCCGTTGACGAGCTTGCTGAGTTATCTCCAGCAGGCGCATGGAACGGGGTTCGAGCACTATTGGTTCCAGAAACTGGAGTATATCCTCTGGCGTGAACGGCACGACTGCAAGTGGCTCGACGCTGGCAAATTGAATGACTATCGCGTCACTTCAAAGAATTCGGTCGAGCATGTTCATCCGCAGAACGAAGAGTTCAACCGTGCGCTGCCGGATGATTTACTGCATGGCTTCGGCAATCTGGTGTTGCTCAGCCCAGGGGAAAATTCCTCGTACAGCAATCAGGCCGTGCTCAAAAAACAGGCGGCTTTCCGCGCCAAGCTCAAGTACGACTCCTTGAAACTTGCGCACATGTTCCATGTGTTGGGTAAGGGAGACGAGTGGGGGAGGGAACAGATCGAAATCCACTCGCAAGCGATGCTGGCTGTTGTCGAGGCTCACTACGGCGCGTGAATCGAGGTGAAGGGGACTGGGGCTGTGATGGTCGAGAACACAATCCATACCGAGGATGGTGACAACGCGTACTGAGTTGTGCACGCAAGAGGAGCGATAGGCTTCTCTTGCGTAGGCTCTGTGTGAAAAGCCTTGATACTCGGTGATGCTGCGTTGAAAACAGCCTCGGAATGCTCATTTACAACCCGTAAAGTCGGGCGCGACTCCGACCGTTCCTCGGCTGTTTTCGCCTTGCCTGACCTTCGTCTCAAGACTTTTCACACAGACCCTGGCTCTCTCAGTTCATCGAGCTCACGATGGCAGGTACCGCTGCAGAACCATCCGCCCGCACTGGCTCCCCTTCATAGCGCTGCAATGCCCCACGCAGTGTTTCGAGCAGCTTCTGGCGCAACTCCACAGGCTGTTCGACCACCACGCCGTCGCCTTGCGACAGAAGCCACCAGTTCAGTTGCCAGCTGTCGCTGACAGTCGCGGTCAGGCGGTATCCACCGTCAACGGCCTCCAGCAACATGTCATCTGCCAGTGGCGTTTCCCGCAGCAGGCGGGCCAGGTTTTCGCTGACCCACGCTTGCAACTTGATCTTTTGCGGGCCACCAAATTGCAAGGCGTCGCTTGCCAGGTACTGGGCAAGGTCGAACTGAGAAGCACCTTCGCATGTGCTCGCCAGTATCTCGACGCTCAGGAATCGATGTACGGCATATTGGCGCAGGTCTGCGTAATGGCCGGCGGTTGCTATCAGGTATGTGGCAACGCCACGTTGCACCAGGGCCAGGGGGTTGAGGGTCAGTTCACTGGTCTTGTTGCCATGCGCCGAGTAGTAACGGCAGGCGAGCTGTCGCTCTTCCAGCAGTGCCAGTTGAATCGTCTCCAGGGTTTCGGCGCAAACGCTTGGTGCCTGCAAGTTGAGCTCTGGGCGCACGCTGGCAACCTTGCTCATCCAGCGGGCCGCCAGGTTTTCATCGGCCATGTTTGCAAGCTTCTTGCGGGCATGCTGGAAGCGGCCCTGCAATGCCCGGAGCATTCCGTTGGGCAGCAGCGGGCGAATGGTGTCTTCGATAAGCGTCAGGCTCAGCGCTTCGCTGATGTTCATGCCTGGCAGGTCGATGCTTGCCCCCGGAGCCCAGTGCCAACCGAAGGGTTTGCCACGGTCGTTGCAAGTCAACGGGAACACGCGCGAGAGCTCGACCAGATCGCGTTCGACCGTGCGTTTGGTGATGCGGTAGCCCGTATCCAGCATTTTTTCCAGCAGTTCATTGCTGGTGATTCCGGGGCCTCGGGTGGGCAGCTTGTGCAGCAGTTCCCATTGGCGGCTGATGGTGTCGCGGGAGCTGATCTGGGGCAATTGGGGCATCCTTGGCGAGGCATGGGCGGCAAGCGTACCGAGGTGAGGGCTGAAGACCGTCGTTGGGTACGTGGGCATTTGAGGGATGGGCAGTGCGGTGGGCGGGGCAGCTACAAGCTGCCCCGCCAGTTGGGGGGCTTGACAGGCATCAGCCTTGGAAGACGTGCTTGACCAGGAACGCTTCCAGGTTGCCGTCCAGGGTGCGAACCACACCACCGTTGGGGGTGGCCCACAGCACGACTCGCTGGTGCTGGGTGTCGTACAGGTAGTATTGCCCGTCGCCCAGCTCCAGCAATGGTACTGCAGCTGCCGGATAGCTGGCGTCGGAGGCCAGGTCCTTGTAGGCATTGAGCACGTGCAGGTAGTAATCGTCCGGTACCCCGAGGCCGTAAGTTTCATAGGCATCATGGGCAATCACGCCGAAGCGCTGCAGGTACTCTCGGTATTCGTTGCCCAGTGCAAAGCCCAGGTTCGACTCGAGCGTATCGATGCTTGCCTGGGTCGCAGGGCGGGTAGCAGCCTGTTGCTTTTCGACCAGTTTTTCCAGTGTATTCATGTGGGCACTCGTTTACCGTTGGCTCTCGATCTGTTCGGCTCGCGCCTTCCAGTATTCCTTGCGTTCCTTGTCGAAATCGTCGCGTGCGATTTCTGATTCTTTCAATTTGTTGTGCAGTACGTTGTCATTGCCATTGCCCCTGTGTTCATCACGCGTGAGTTCGGCCAGGGGGGAGTCCTGCTTCTGGCCAATGTGATGCAGTTCGATCGGCCTGCCGTCGGCATCGAGGGGGGCGAGGCCGAGCTTCATGCGATCCAGGTTGGTGCGGCCGAATGCATCTTCCTGATCGTAATCGATGTCGGTGCGGATCAGTGCATCCTTGCCGTTGACCTGGGCGGGCTCAAGGTTGGCTTCTTCGTAGATGCGCGCTTCGGCTTCGCTGTTGATGACGTCCAGTACTTCCTTGGGCAAGCCAAGCTTCTCAAGACGCTCGCGGGTCTCTTGGCTCATGACAGGCAACTCCAGGCGGTTTTCCTGGGTCAGCACGATCGGACGGTCCAGCTCGGCGATGATCAGGCATTTGTCGGGCGTTTCCCTGGCGAGCAGCGCGAGGCGAGAAGGGCTGTCGGCCTTATCGATGGCAAAGTTCTCGAAGTTCACCGGACGCTTCCTTTTTCATGGTGTGCATGCCACATCGCGTAGATCTCGAGGTGGCTGTCGTGCTGCTGGCTGTAGTCTTTCATCAGGCATTGTTGAGCAGCGAGCGCCAGTTCGGCCGAAAGCCCGCTGGCAGACTGTTCAAGTAAACCATCGAGCAGTTGGTCAAGGTGCGCATAATCATTGGCCTCCTGGATGATCTGGTTGACCTGGCGGCGGCAACTCAGCGCATCCACCACCAACCGTGCCAGGCGCTCGAAGGCTTCCGCGCGCCAGATGGCAGGTACCTGCTGGTCGCGGTATTGCTTAACGACTTGCAACAGGCTGATGCGAGTGCGAGCAGGTAACGGTAGTGCACACAGGCCGCGCTGCAGCAGGTCGCAGTCAACCTGCACTGGTGTGGCAATGCGCTGGCTGAGTAGCAGTTTCAGCAATTGGCCGTTGAAGTCGCAGCGGGCTACACCTGCAGTGGCTTGTGGCTGGTACCGGTATGGCGTTTCTTCACCCTTGAATTTGCGAACCTGGCACATCACGGGCTCAAGCCAGTCGTTCTGGTAGACGATGGCTACACCCTTGGGCAGGCGTGCAATCTCATCCAGTTTCTCGTCATTCAGCGCCACTGATTTACCGATCAGGCGGCGATCGGTTTCATCGGGCAGGCGCATGATGATCTTGGTATTGGTATTGCGGATCGCGGCAATGTCGACTGCATGGGGCGACTGGTCGGCGATGATGAAACCTTCGCCATAGGTGCGCATCTCTGCAATGGCGTTGGTCAGCATTTCTACCGACTTGGCCACTAGGCCCGCCCCTTCGGCGCCGCCTTCAGGGCTGCGCTTGAGGATGTTGTGGGCTTCTTCAAGCACAGTGACGTGGCGCAGGGGCTGGTTCATGCCACCGTGGGCCATGCGGTGCTCGCTCAGGCGCATCACCAGGATACCCATGATCAGTGCCTTGGTTTCTGAAGAGCCGATGCGGCTGAGATCGACGATCACATTGCTGTCGAACAGCACGGTGTTGTCGATTTCGTCCGCCACGAACAGTTGACCGTTGAGGCCATTGGTCAGTGATCGGATCCGGGTCGACAGCGAGCCAATGTAGTTGCCTTTGAGCTCCTGGGAATAGGCCGACGCCTCGATCACTTCCTGCAGCGTCTCCAGCAAGTCGACGAAGGTGGGGAAGATGTCTTCGTTGTAGCGGTTGCTCGAGCTTTCCAGGTCCCAGCCACAGCGCTGGTAGGCTTGCAGGATAGCGTCCTTGAGCACTGCGGGCATTGCGGCGTACATGGGCCAGCAAACGTTGAAAATCTCCACCAGGCGGTCGACATGCTCGAGCACATGGATCGCTGCCGGGAAGCGGAACGGGTTGATGCGCAGCAGGGCGCTGTGGGCCGGGTGGGTACCGAGTACGGTCACGTCGGTGCGTTGACCGAACACATGCTTGTATTCGCCTTTGGCTGGCTCGATCACAAGGAACGGCACGCCGGCGGCACTGACCTGGTCGAGCATCTCGTAGAGCGTGTTGCTCTTGCCCGCACCGGTGGACCCGCTGATGAATACATGGCTGGCCAACTGGTCCATGTCCAGTTCGATGGTCTGCGGCAAGTTCTCCCAAAGATGGCGGATGTTGCCCAGGGCGAGGTGCCTGGCGCCAGTACGCTTGGGGGGCTGGCCGTCCAGGCGCTGCACCTTGCGGCCGAACGCCTGGGTTTCGACTACCGACACTGTCGAGGTGGAGCGACGTGGCAGGCTCAGTTGAATTGCCATCTCCTTGCCGGAAATCAAGGTCGCCGGGGTCACGAACGGGACCGGCAAGCGGCCAGCGAACGCCGGCTTGAGTTCGGGGTGGCTGAGGCGGGTGAGCCAGTCCAGCACTGCAGACTTGCTGCGGGATTTCCAGGTGGTGAGGGCAAAGTCTTCGTGGCTGGATTTGCTACCGCGTACCAGGCCCAGGAAGATGCTTGCCAGCGATTCGGACGAAGCGCTGCTGTCACCGATGAAGTAGGCGGCAGAGTTCCAGCCGCCGTAGGTCTTGGCCTCGTCGATGCGTTGCAGGTGGTGGTCGATTCTGCCCAGCAGTTGCTCGATGGTCTTGTCCACGGATTCGATGGACAACTGGCAGTTGTTGCCGCTGGTACGGTTGACCGACTGGCTATCGGTGGTGCTTGTGGTGTGGGTAGTCGATTGTGTACGGGCGCTGGAGCTGCTCCGCGACGTGCCATGGCTCTCGCTGGTGCCTTGGGTTATCGAGTGGCTGCTGCCGGTGCTGCGTGTTTCATTGAACGCGGAGGCGATCGCGGAGCCCACCTGTGCACCTACCATGGCGCCAATCGGGCTCAGGAAAGACCCCGTAAGCGCGCCGATGGCACTGCCTGCGATTGCGGCCGCTTTCGACGCACCCGTTTGCGAGCTGAAGCTTTCAGAGGTGCCGTTGGTTTCGCTTGTGGACGTGCCGGTCGTGTGGCTGGTGCCGCGTGTCTCGGTCAGGCCCAGGCTGTGGCCAAGCGACGTGCTCAGGCCCTGGCTGATGCTCAGGCCAATACTGTCACTTTCTTGCTCACCATAGGAGAGTTGTTGCTTTGCCAGGGGCGAAAGCTGGGTTGCAACCTGTTCGTAACCGATGCGGATCATGTCCAGCTTCTGCGAAGACACCGGCTCGGCCAGGATCAGTGCCTGGTACTCGCGGCGTTCTGCAGCATCGATGAAACGCTCCAGGCCCTGCATGAAATGGTCGCGGTTTTCGGTCGACAGCGCAGGTACGCCGGTCACCGCAGTGATGCTGGCCGAGGGGTTTTCCTTCTCGCTGTCCAGCTTGTCGAGCAGGGCATTGGCGTCCTGCACACTCAGCGGTTGTAGTGCGCTACCAGGGAAGTGGCCTTTGAATGTTTCACGCAGCAGTTCGCCGGAGTTCTGGCCAAGCATCTTGCCGGGTTCGCCGCGGGTGCCAATGAACAGGTCGGTCTCCATGCCATTGGAACGCAGGAACAGGAACACCGTGTAGCCAGCGGCGCCCAGGGCCGTGTAGGCAGCAGTGGTGCTCTCCAGCACCGACTGCTTGTTGTTCTGGACAATGCGCTCGACACGGAATACCCGCATGTCGCTGGCACGGTTGAGGCTGATGCGCTGCTGCGAAGTGATGACTGGGTACTGCTCCAGTTCGCTCAGGTAGCTGCGGTTGATCAGCGCCCGGCCGGCTGCCAGGGTGAGGGTGGCGTTTTCCTGGATCTCGCGGATTGCCAGAGGGGTCAGGGTCGTGGCGGCCATGGGGTTACTTCACTAACGCTGTCAGGAAGACCACCAGGGCAGCCAACGCACCGCCGATGAGCAGGGCGGCTTTGAAGACCGGGTTGCGGCCGTTGTCCGAAGAACGGGTTTGCGACTGGTGTGGCTGATGCGCGCGCTGTGACTGTTGTGACTGCTGTGACCGGGAGTTCTGCGGTTGAGCACGGTACGCGGTTGACGTGGTTTCGCTGGCGTTGGCACTGGCACGTGGTTTGGGTTGTACGGGGGCAAAACCTTCTACGCCTTGCTGGCGCAATACCTCACGGACTTCGATGAGGTGCAGGAAGCGCTCTTTGGCGTAATTGGTCTTGAGGTAGACGACCTGGAGCTCATAGTACTCGCTCGTCCAGAGCTTCTGGTCAGCTTCCATTTCGCGGGCGAAAGATTTTTCAGAGTAGGCTTCCAGAAGCCCAGGCACCTGGCTGGACGCCCAGGCCAGAGCAGCCCGAAGCTCCGCTGCGGTCAGGCGGTTATCATCCAACTCCATTCGCAACGCGGTCCGGATAGTGAGCAGTTCGCCTTCGCCCACGAATTTCTTGAGGTTGGCGGATGGCTCATAGTTCGACGTCACGTGGGCGGCACTCTGGTGTTGGGGAGTTGAAGAATTTTCGGTAGGCACGAACCCTTTCACACCTGAATTGCGCAGGTGCTCTCGAACAGCGAGTAGATGCTCGATTCGCTCTCGAGCGAAGTTTTCTTGGGCAAGCAAGATGTGGCGACTGAAGTAATCTGCACTCCAACTCAGCTTGTCTGGATCAAGCGCATTCTTGCCAGTGCCCGGCTCGAAGGCGACCAGCAGCGCAGCAGACTGTTTCTCGGCACTATCAAGCAGGTCATTGAGCAGAGCCGTACTGGCTTGGGGATCCTTGAGCGACAGCAGATAACTCTTCCTGGTTTTGGCAAGCATATCGGTAGTCATGTGGGGCCTCCTTAGATAGCCAATGTGCTGTCGAGCTTGTTTTTGAAATTGTCGATCCACGTACGCAAGGCCCTGGCTTCGGCAACAGCCACCTCACGTGCGTTTCGGTCTGTGGTTTTCGTGCTCAAAGACGTGAGCAGTTCGGCAAATTTCAGATCAAACTCTCGGGTCATGAATGCGACGTATTGCTCGATCAGGCGATCTTTCCATGTCTCTATCTCTTGGCGAGCGCTACCGACCAATCGAGTGAACTCAGCTTCAATTCGAGTGACGCGCTCCTTCCAGAGCTTCTCTAGGTCGACATAGTTTTCGGTGCCGTAATCACGTACCGTTTTGGTCGAGCCCCAGGAGAAGGGGTTCCACCAAGTGCTGTCACTGACTTCCCGGGTACCAATGACAACACGCTTCTGCTGGATATCGCCCTGCTGCACGGACAAATTGAACGAGATATTAGATGCCGCCTTTTTGAGCCCATCGAGAATTGGCAGGTTCAAGCTCTCCGTGCCTTGGAATATTTCAGTGATATAGCGCTGGTACTCGGCATGCAAATCTTGTCGAATGAGCTCCTGGCTGGAATCAAAAACTGCTTCGTACTGGTTTACCAGTTTCCGATGATGGAACTGCAAGAGTTCCTCAGCTTCCTGAACGCGCGCTTCAGCGATGCTCACCCGAACATCATTTTGCATGAAGTTTGCGCCCAGGTTCTTGATAACTGGCCCAATAAAGGACTCTAGGCTGGCCAACTCAAGCTCTGTTTCACGGGGCAGCGCCTTACCCTCACGTTCCAACCTGTCCTTGTAGGCCGCCGTATCGAAGCCTTTCTCCTGGCGCTGCTGCAGCCCCATAATTTCTTCGTTCAGGTGCGCCAGCGTCCTTTCATCCTGTTGCAACTGCTCGATCAGCGCTGTTTCGTTCAAGCCCACCCGGATGGCATGGCTCAGCGCTTCGTATGCACGCTTGAGGCGATGCGGCAGGTTGTACTTGTCGATGTACTCATCGATCATCGCCTCGACTGCCGGCAAGCCGCTGCTGAGCAACAGTGGGGAGTAATGCTTGTCCTGCAGCGAACGACGCACGCGGGACGTGATTGGCATGTACTGCAGCATGTTCATGCTCGGCTCTTCGCTGAACATGTCTGCCATGGACTTGTGCTCGTTGCGCTCCTTGCGGGTATGCAGGTCGTTCGGTTTGCGAATCAGGCGAGTCAGGTTGGCAGATACCGGATAAATCAGCGGGTTCTGGATGCCATTGCTGGTCAGGTACTGGTTCACACGCTCCAGAACGGACGGAATGTTCTCGCCGTTCTCGGGGTCGAACACGTCCATCTTGTTGATCACGAAAATGAAGCGGTCCTTGCTCTGCTTACCACCCTTGCGCATGGTTTCTGCGACCAGGCCAAGCAGGTTGCGGTCATCGTTGGTGCCCAACTGGCTGGCATTCAGCACATACAGGATAAGCGGGTTGCGCTTGGAGTCCTGGATGAAACTCATGGTCTTGAGTTGGTGCTCTTCGTCCTGGCTGTTGTTGGGGCCGGGGGTGTCGGTCAGCACCAGGCGCACGTCTTCACGCTCGCGGATCGCTACGATGTTGCCCTCGATATCGATCAGCTGGGTGTCCTCGAGCTGGTTCCACTCCTTGAGGCATTCCAGGTCGACATCGTCTGACACACCCACTTCATCGCCGTTGCGGTTGTAACGCTTGGCTGCAAAGCGGTCGCTCATCTGATCATTGTCAGTGATCCGTGCAATGGTGGCGGTAGTCGCTTCGTTCGCGGCCGGGAGAAGGTCACGGCCCAACATGGCGTTGATCAGTGTCGACTTGCCCGAGGACATGGTCGCTACTACATACACGTCGAAATCGCGGTTGAATGCCTCATCGATGGATTTGCGAATCTGTTCATTGTCCTCGATGAACTGATCGAACTGAGGGTGTTCGCGAGCCTCGCTCATGAGGGCGCGAATCTGTTCCAGGCGCTGTTCGGTAGGCACCGTCTGGTGCCACTGTAATTCCACTTCCATGCCATTGGCGATGGCCACGTTGGCGGCTTCCTGGATATCCAGGAAGTCAGATTCCACACCGGTGAATGCAACATGGAAGCGATTGTCGCCATTGAACAGGTCGCTCAATTCGTCAAACAGCTTCTCTACCCACAGTTGCAGGCGCGACTCCTTGTAGCTCGACAGCTTGCAGCCTTCTGCCGGAGCCTGGTCGTTGATCGAGAAAGCCGTTTCGACGGTGAAGGGGTTGTGCGTGATATGAATGCGGTTCATGGGTTCTTGATCGACTGACGTTGATGTTTGATCAGGGCTTCAACGGTTTTCAAACCGCTGATTGCCACCAGTTGCTGCAAATCGTTTTTCTCGCAGGCCTGCTCGTCCAGCGCATTGAGCTGGCGTTGCCGTTCCAGGCTGTTCAGTGCCTTGAACACGCCTTTCTTGATGGTGTCTGGCACCACCGTGGCATGCAGTAGCGAGCGCTTGTTGTGTTGCAGGTCGGCAAGCGCCTGGTGAAGCCTCAGGCGCTGTGAGCGGGTCAAGGCCTGGGCCTTGAGGGCTTTGCGGGCATACAGTGCGAGGTTGGCCATGGTCGGGATGATGATTGGTTGCTCAAAGCCGACGGCCGTGAGGTAGCGGTGGGCTTTAGCGACATACTCATCAATGGTTTCACCCATATCAGGGTCGAGCAGGTCGACCTTGTTCAGAATGAAATAAATCGGGTGGCCAGGCCTGGACGCGAGTTCATCCCGTATCTGCTCAAGTAGCGCGCGATCGTCCTGCGTGCCCAATTGGCTGGCGTTCAGCACATAGCAAAGCGCCTTGAAGGAAATGGTACGGATCGCTTCCAGCATCAGCTCAGCATGCTTGGGGTCCTGGCTGTTGTTCGGGCCGGGCGTGTCATGCAACACCAACCCAGGTGCGGGGCTGGGCACGATCTTGAAGCTGCCTTTCAAGCTGATCCGCTTTACGTCACTGTTGGCATTCCAGTCACGAAGGGTTTCAGCTGAGGTGTCCTTGAGGCGTGCCAGCTCCTGATCTGCGTGCGAGTAACAGGTGCCATCGAAGGCACGTGCGCCCTGGCGATGCTCGACACGAGTCATGCAGGCAGTGGTAGCTTCGTTGGCGGTGTGCAGCAGCTCCTGCCCAATCAGGGCATTGATGAAGGATGTCTTGCCTGCACTCATGGTCGCCAGTACCAATACATCGAAAGGGGAGCTGCTTGCCAGGCGAGGCCTTGATTTTCCAGAACGGCCAGCTGACCTTCTTGAATGCTTCATGTGTCTTGCGGTCCTGTTGAACTAGTGGCTTCCACTGCGGTAAGCAGAGTGCTGCAGAAGGCGGGAGCGCTCGCTCTTGTTCGCTGAAAACAGGTTTGCATGAAGACGCGACAGGATGAGTCGCAAGCCCCATGCGACTGCTCAGGTCATTGAGGGGGCGTACCGGGCAGGTTCTGCACAGTGGGGGCTTGTGGCTGTATCAAGCGGCTGCCGAATACGGGCAGGCTGAATGAGGAAATAGCTTTGTGCAGGGGCAAAGTAACGTCCTTGTGTCAACTAGTAGCATTCTGCTATTGATGGCAGTATCGCATCATACGAGCTATCGACGTCAAGCCTAGAAACTTGAGAGAAACCTGAGCCCTACCAAGGTCTGAGAGTGCCGTCTAACACTGGGTTGAGGCCCCTGCTTGCGTCCTGATTGGCTCCTGCTCCATTGCACCTGGGCCAACTGTAAAGATATGCAAAGTTTCCCTATGCCATCACCCCGCAGTTCTAGAATCCGCCCGCTGCCGAACCGGCTACTGGCAGGCAGCTGATCTAACCCTTTGGAGCGTTCCAATGAAGTCGAAACACCTTTTGCGCGCAGCTCTGGTTGCGGCGCTGGTATCCGCCTTGTCCGGTTGCTGGATGTTCATGCCCCCGGGCGGTGGCGGTGGTCATGGTGGTGGTGGCCACGGTGGTGGCGGTGGCTTTGGTGGCCATCAGGGCGGCGGCCCTCGCTAAGCCGACCCGCGATGGAACGCACTGCCTCGGCCGGGCTGCAACAGTGCACCCGGCGCGGGAGCACGCCAATTGCTTGAGCTCACCCCGATCGCCCAAAGCGCTTGCGATACTCTGCTGGCGTCACCCCCACATGCTTCACAAACGCCCGCCGCAACGTATCGGCATTGGCGAACCCGCACAGCGCCGCCACTTGTTTTGGCGCCTCTTGCCCAGCCTCCAGCCGTGCGCGCGCCGCGTTCACCCGTGCCAGTTCTACCCAGGCCGCCGGGGTCATGCCCACATCGTGCTGGAACACCCGCGCAAAATGCCTGGGGCTAAGCCCCACCCGTGCCGCCAGGCTGGCCACGCCGTGCTCAAGCGCAGGGTTGGCAGCCACATAGCGTTGCAACCCCTGTAATGCCGAGCGCCCGACCGGTGATGTGCCGCCCTGGCGGCTGAATTGCAATTGCCCCCCCGGCCGCTTGAAGTACATCACCAAATGGCCCGCCACCTGCCTGGCAATGTCCCGCCCCAGGTCCTCTTCCACCAAACCCAGTGCTAGGTCCAGCCCCGCTGTCACCCCGGCAGCAGTTCGCAACTTGCCGTCGTGCACCTGGATGGCGTCGGCATCCACGTGCACCTGTGGGTAGCGCTCGGCCAGCGCTTCGGCCACAGCCCAATGCGTGGTGACACGCCGGTTATCCAGCAGACCGGCGGCTGCCAGGGCAAAGGCCCCGGTGCACACGGAGCCATAACGGCGGCAAGCGCTTGCGCGCTGCTGCAGCCAGTCGAGAATGCCGGGGCGCAGGTACTGGTCGGCGGCTTGCGGCGTACCCGCGATCAGCAGGGTATCGATGGCTGGCAGGTCCTCCCCGATCCAGCCATCGGCATACAGCCGCGTGCCGGAAGAACTCACCAACGGCCCCGGTTCGCAAGCCAGCAGCACCAGGCGATAGGCGTCGCGGCCAAGTTGGCGGTTGGCCTCGGCAAACACATCCAGCGGGCCGCAGGCATCCAGCATCTGCACGCCGGGCATGGCCAGGATGGCGATCGTGAGGGGGGGAGGGGGCATGGTGGCTCCGGGCATTTTGCGGCAGGTCTGTTATCCAATGACAATGGCAGTATTTGGCGTTACAAGTCAATTGAGGACGTTGGGGTGTGGCTGCAGACTGAACGCGTCACCAACCCACCAAGGAGCGACCATGTCCTCATCCATTGCCGGTATCCAGCTGCCAGACAGCGCCATGGCTCGGGAAATCACCGAGCTTGTCCGCGACACGGCTTCCCCTTTGCTGTTCCACCATTCCAGCCGGGTGTTCTACTTCGCGGCGCTTGCCGGGCAGCGGCTGGGGCTGCGCTACGACAGTGAACTGTTGTACGCGGGCTGCATGTTCCACGACATGGGGCTGACCCATGAGCACAGCAGCGAGTGCTGCCGCTTTGAAGTGGATGGCGCCAACGTGGCGCGTGATTTTCTCCAGCGTCATGGCGTGGATGAACGTGATGTCGAGCGTGTATGGACGGCGATTGCGCTGCACACCACGCCGGGCATTCCAGAGCATATGCACCCGTTGATTGCCTTGGTCACCGCGGGTGTGGAGACCGATGTGCTGGGCTTGCACCACGAGGGGTTGGGCATTGCTGCGCGGGATTCCGTGGTCCAGGCGCACCCGCGCGGGGACCACTTCAAGGAGGCGATTATCCAGGCGTTCTATAACGGCATACGGCACAAGCCGCAAACCACCTTTGGCAATGTGAAGGCGGATGTGATTGCCGACAAGGAGCCGGCATTCCGGCCCGGGAACTTCTGCAGCGTCATTCGCCAGTCTTGCTGGGCCAGTTGAGTGGTGATGTGCATCGCCGCGTCGTGAGCTGATTTCATGGGCAGTTCGCGCATCCTGGGGCCAACACTTGTCAGCCATGATGCGATCCCTGTGGGAGCGGGCGTGCCCGCGAACACCGGCGCAGCCGGTGCCATGCACCGCGTTGAAGCTTTCGCGGGCGCGCCCGCTCCCACAGGGATCGCGCCAACGTTTAAATTTTGCACAGGGCGCGCGGTGTTCATTTACCAGCCTATCCGCTCGCCATCCCAACCCCAGAAGCTGCCACTCTCAGCAGGTCCAAGTCGTCCCAGCAAGTCGATAACACACTGCGCAGCAAACGCCGGCTCAAACAGTTGCCCCTCCGGCACATTCCCCTGGAACGGCCGCGACAGTGCGGTATCGGTAGTCCCCGGGTGCAATGCCAACACCGTAGCGGCCGGGTTCAGCCGTTTCAGCTCGATGCTTGCCGTGTGCAGCAACTGGTTCAACGCTGCCTTGCTCGCACGATAGCTGTACCAGCCACCCAGTCGATTGTCGCTGATCGAGCCAACCCTGGCTGACAGCGCTGCAAAGGTGGCGGGCTGTTTGCGCAGCAGCGGCAGCAGGTGCTTGAGCAACAGGATTGGGGCAAATGCATTTGTGGCGAAGCTGGCCTGCAGACCGGTGAGGTCCAGCTGGGCCAGCGACTTCTCCGCGCTGGCGCCCTCCTGATGGAGAATACCGAGTGTGCTGATGACCAGGTGCAGGTGCGTGCAGACGGTGCCTACTTCACGTGCAAGCCTGGCAAGCGCCATCTCGTCGCGCGCGTCACAGTCCCGCAGTTGCACGCGTTCGCCATGTACCAGGGCAAGTTCGAGCAGCCCCTCAGCGTGGCTGGCATGTCGCGACACAGCCCAAACCCGGTTCACATCATCGCGGCCCAGCAATGCCGCGCACACCGCCAGGCCAATGCCTTGGCTAGCACCGCAGATCAGCACATCGGCCTTGCCAGTCAGTTCAGGGATCAGGCTCACGGCGTCCTCTACAGACCAAATCACAGGATTCAAGCCTTATTGAAGCACCAAGGGCGGCAATGCCAAGCCTCAGGCGGCTGACGGCGTGCATCAGAAGTTATAGGTCAACCGAGTAAAGTAATACCCCCCCGTAAACCCATAAGGTGAATAGGCCCCATACCCCTTGGTCATGGTCTTGCTGGAAGGGTTCTGCCGTTCCGGGTACACATCAAACAGGTTCTGCGCCCCTACGGCCAGGTTCAGGTCCTTGGTCAGCTGATACCCCACGTCGATGTCGGTAATCCAGCGCGCCTTGTACTCACGGTCCAGGCTGCGGTCGGTGGCCGAGTTCACTTCGCGCCAGGACCCATAACGGGTCAGCGTCAGGTTGCTGGTCCAGCGGTCACGCTGCCAGTTGGCGCCCAGAATCAGCTTGGTGTGCGGCTGCACTTCGGTCAGGAAGTTACGCGCCTGGCGGTCCATCAGGTTGTAGTCCGTACCCTGGATGTTGACGTTCTGCTTGTAGCTGAGGATTTGCGTCTGGTTCCAGTTGAAGGCAGCGGTCCACTTCATTTGCCCCCAGTTGCCCAGGTCCTGGTCGAAGTTGCCGACCAGGTCCAGGCCCTTGGTGCGGGTGTTGGCGCCGTTGGTGAAATAGCGCCCGCCAGCGGTGGAGTCGATACCGTTGGCCAGCAGCGCCTGGGTCACCTCGTCACCCAGCAGGGTGCCGGTGAGGGTGATGCGGTCACGCACGTTGATCACGTAGGCATCTGCGGTAAACGACAGCTGCGGGGCCGGCTGGTAGGTCAGGCCCAGGCTGTAGTTGCTCGAGCGCTCCGGCTTGAGTGCCTCCGCGCCCAAGGCCTTGGCTGCCGCCGAGTCCACCGGCAGTACGCCGTAGTTGATCGACTGGTACACGCCATTGACCACACCGTAGGTGGTGGAGCGGGCGCTGAACAGGCTGTTGGCCAGCGAGGGTGCGCGAAAGCCGTTGCTGACCGTGGCCCGCACGGCCAGCTCGGGGGTGAACTCATAGCGGGTGGTCAGCTTGCCGCTGCGGGTGGCGCCCACGCCACGGTTGTAGTGCTCATAGCGCAGTGCGGTGCCCAGGTACCACTGCGGCAGCGGGTTGAAGCCGACGTCAATGTAGCTGGCCACGCTGTTGCGGCTGGTGCTGGTGGCTTCGTCGGGCGAGATACCGTTGGTGACTTGCGCACCAGAGGCGGCGCAGTCGCCCGGGGCGCGGCAGTAACCGCCGTTGGCCCACGAAGCCCAGTCGCCTTCGCGCACCTGGTAGGTTTCGCGGCGATGCTCCAGGCCCCAGGACACATCAAGCGGCTTGTCCAGGCCGATGTCGAAGCTGCGCTGCAAGTCCAGGTTGCTGGTCAGTTGCGTGGCCACCCAGGTGCCGGATTCGAAGTGGTTGGGCGTGGCCTCGCCCAGCGAAGGGTTCTGGTTGTGCGTGGTGCCTTGCAGCGCCTCGTTGCGCCCGTAAGTGCTGGACAAGTCCCAGGCCCATTCCCCGGCATTGCCCTTGGCGCCGAACGCCCCTTGCACATCGTCTTCCTCGATGTACCAGGTGGGCGTGTAGCCGCCCGGGTAGCCGTTGGGGCCGGTGGTGATGGTGTTGGTGATGGTCGGCAGGCGGAAGTTCTGGCCCTGCTCGGCCTTGCGGTGCGAGTAGGTGGTGAACGAGTAGAGGGTCAGGTCGTCGCTTAGCGGCAACTCGGCGTTGTAGCCCAGGGTCAGTAGGTTGATCTTCGGCGTGCCGTAGCCGCCGTACGTTGACTTGCCGGCCTTGTCGAAGGCTTCGGCATAGCTGTAGCCGTTGGCGCTGGCCTTGTTGTCGTCGTTCTGGCTGCGCGCATCCAGGGCCAGCTGGACGATGCCGCCGTTACCGACCTCGAAGCCCTTGTTCAGCCCCTGTTGCACGGTCTGCTTCTTGCCGTCGTAACCCTGGCCGGCATTGGTTACCGAGGTGCCCGAGTCATCGGCCTTGAGGATGATGTTGATCACCCCGGCGATGGCGTCGGAGCCGTATTGGGCGGCCGCGCCATCGCGCAGCACCTCCACGTGATCGATCAGGCTGATGGGGATCAGGTCGAGGTCGGTAGGCGCAGCGCCGGCATGGATACCGCTGATGTTCAGGGTGGCGCTGGTGTGGCGGCGCTTGCCGTTCACCAGCACCAGTACTTGCGCTGCGTTCAGCCCACGCAGGCTGGGTGCACGGGCCATGCCGCTGGCATCCCAGCCGGTTTTTTCCGGCAGGGTGAAGGACGGCACGGTGGCGCTGAGGGCCTCCATCAGGCCGGGTTTGCCGGTTTGCTGCAGTTGCTTGGCGCTGATCACATCGATCGGCACCGGGCTGGTGGTGACGGTGCGTTTTTCCGAGCCGCGGTTGCCGGTGACGATCACCGTGCCCAGTTGGGCCGAGTCAGCGGCTTGGGCGTTGTTTTCGGCATAGGCGGCAGGTGTGAGCAGGCCGGCAGTGCCGAGGGCCATGGTCAGCAGTGCAGGTTGCAGGCGCGGGCTGGGCAGTTTCAAGGTGTGAAGCATGTTCGCTCTCCATGAGCGCTGTCGAACAGCGGGTGCACAGGGGCCGCCCGCCAGGTGGCCCTGGCAGGCAAGCAAGAGGGGACGGGGGTTAGCGGCGTATCACGGTGCTTTGGCAGCGACCGCTTCTATTTCGACCAAGGCGCCCGGCAGCGGCAGGGCTACCACCTGCAAAGCAGTGCGGGTTGGTTTGCGGGGTTGTTCGGCGGTGGCGAAGAATTCGGTATAGGCCGCTTGCAGCCCGGCAAAGTCCAGCTTGCCATCGTTGGCCGGGTCGCCTACCAGAAACACCCTCAACTGCACGATGTCGCCCAAGCCCAGGCCCTGGCTTTGCAGCGCGGCCTGGATTTTGTTCAGCACCGAGCGGGTCTGGGTTTCGGTGTTGCCATAGGCGGCAATGGTTTGCGCTGGCGCCTTGGGGTCGGCGACGTCGGGCAGGGTGCCGCTGACGAACGTCAGCGCGGCCCCGGCCGGTACCGTGACCAGTTGCGAAATGGGGAACTTAGAGCCGGGCGGGTCGACACGCTTGATGGTGTCGGCCTGGGCGGTGAGTGCGGACAGTGACATGAAGGCTCCAAGCAGCAGGGCAGTTGTGTTCATCAAAGGGCTTCCTTGTTCAGGCGGCGACGCCGCGTTGCTGTTGCAGGGCATGCCGGGCGATCTGCCCGACCACATGGCGGGCCGAGTCCGCGGCACTGTTCTGCCAGATACCCACGCCACCATGGGCCAGTGCATCGCTGGCCAGCCAGGTGCGGCCTTGCGGCTGGTTGAGGTGCGAATAGCCAGGCTCGGCCAGTACGTCATGGACGATCCACGGGCTTTCGCTGAACGGCACCTTGGACCAGTTCACCGCCACCCCGCGTTGCAGCTTCCCGGCATGGCCCGGGTGCAACGACTCCACCGCCTGGCGCGACGATGCCAGTTGCTGCTCTACCGAGCGCGTGGCGAATGTGCGCGCAACATCTCCGGTGTTGTAGGTGCCCACCAGGATGCCCTGGGCACTGTTCAGGTGGTCGCTGGGGTACCACAGCAACCGCGCTTCGTGGTTGATGTACGAGAGCCCGCCGTAAATCTGGAATTCGCTTTCCCAGAAGCGCGGCGCCTGCCACGCCACCTTGTTGGCCAGGTCCGGTCTGGCCTGGGCAATGGCCGCCTGGGTGGTGTTGCCAAAGTTGTGATCGACCCGCGCCAGCAGCGGCAGGGGAATGGTGACGATGGCGTAGTCGGCGGTTTCCACCTGGGTGTTGCCAGTGCGCCGGTCGCGCCAGGTCACCTGGCTACCGCTGTCCCCGGTGCGTATGGCCTGCACTTCGGCGTGCAATTGCACCTTGCCCTGCACCTTGGCGTACAGCGCCTTGGCAATCTGGTCCATGCCGCCCACCGGCTGGAACATGGTGGCGGAAAACTCCGGGATTTCGTCGAACACCAGCGGCAGCATCAGGTTAGGGTTGAGCAGTTGCTTGAGTGCTACCGGCTGGCGCTGGATCGGGGTTTGGTCGCCGGCCCCGGCGAAGCGCGTGTAGCCGGCGCGTACCGAGCCCTTGTAATGGCGTTTCTCGTCGAGGTCGCCGTACACCTTCAGAAAATCCAGCAGGGCTTTCTGGTCGCCGCTATCCAGTTCCTTGTCCAGTGCTTTGCCGCTGATGCTGCGCGACAGCAGTTCGCTAAGGTGCCCGCGGGTGTCGTTCACTGCCTGGCGCAACAGCAGCGGCGGCTGTGCAAGGTCTGGTTGGGCGAGGGCGTTGCGGCTGCTGTTGACCAGCACTTCCAGCGGCACGCCCAGCTCGCGGCAGTAGCCGAGGATGGTCAGGTGGTGGCTGGGCAGGCGGGCGGGGCCTGCGTTGAAGTAGTAGCCGTTGTCGAAGCGCACCTGCTGGTGGCTGCCGTCGTTGTGCAGCACCTCGTCGCCGTTGCGCAGCGTCCAGGCCCGCCCGCCGATTCGCTCGCGAGCCTCCAGCACGCGTACATCAAAGCCGGCTTTGCCAAGTTCATAAGCCGCCACCAGGCCGCTGATGCCAGCGCCCACCACCAGCACGCGCTTGCCATTGCCGGACGTGGCTGGCAGCCCCAGCGGCTGGAAGGTGCTGGCCGTGGCTGCGCTGGGCAAAAGGCCAAGGGCAGACAGGCTGCCAAGCGCGGCGCCGTAGCTGCCAGCGGCCATCAAGTGGGCAATAAGGTCTCTGCGGGTCAAACCCATGGTCTGTACTCCTTGCAAGTGGAAAAGTGAGTCCGTTCAGGGGGCGCTACAGCTCGTAGCGCACGCTCAGCAGTACGGTGCGTGGGTCGTTGACCGAGTAGTAGGCGGTGCGGCTGGCAGCCGAGTAGGCGGTGCTTTGCGGGTAGGCGCGATCGAGCAGGTTCTTCACCGACAAGGTGGTGGTCCAGTGGCCATCCGCGCTGGCATAGCTGGTGCTGGCATTCCAGAAGCCCTGGGCGGGTATTTCGTAGATGTCGGCGTTGAGCGGGTTGGCGTAGGAACGGGTCTGGTACTGGTAGTCGGTGTTGGCCACCAGCTCACCCGGCAGGTTCACCGGCACTGTCCAGTTCAGGCCAAGGCTGGCGTTCCATTCCGGCGCAAAGATCATCTTCTTGCCATCGGCGCTCACGCCCGGGCCGCTGGCGTTCTGGAAGTCGTCATACTGGCTTTTCAGGTAGCCCAGGTTGGCGGTCAGGCGCAGGTCACGGGTGAGCAGCGCGGTGTTTTCCAGCTCCACGCCGTAGGTATGGGCACTGCCTACGTTGGTACGCAGGTTGGCGCTGATGGCCGGGTCCCAGGCATTGGTCTGCAAGTCTTCGTAGTCGTTGTAGAAGAAGGCGATGTTGCTGCGCAGGCGGCCATCGGCAAAGTCACCCTTGAAACCGATTTCGTAGGTTGTGACGTTTTCCGGGTCGAAGCCCTGCTCGGCGGCGGCGCGGGTTGGCGCACGGTTGTCGAAGCCGCCGGCCTTGAAACCCCGGGCCACATAGCCGTACTGGATCAGGTCGTCGGTCCAGGCGTATTCCAGGCCTACCTTGGGGCTCAGAGAGGCCCAGGAATCGCTGGTCTGGGCAGCGAAGTTGGTGCCGGTAATGGCGCGATCGGTGGTAATCGCATAGTTGGTGTAATCGAAGTTCTTGTGCTCGTGCGTGAAGCGCAGGCCCGTGGTCAGCGACAGGCGAGGCGTGAGCTTGTAATTGCTCTGGCCATACAGCGCGTAGCTCTCGGTATCGGTGGTGCTGTACTGGCCGCTGGCATTGACCCGATTTTGCGCGACAGAAAAGGTCAGGCTGTCGCGCTCTGCACGAAAGCGTTCCTTGTACAGATACGCCCCGAGGGTGTAGCTGAACCGGTCGTATTCACCGTTCAGCTGGAACTCCTGGGTGGCGTAGCGCTGCTTGTAGGTGATCAGGTTGTTCTGGATTGGCGATGCGGTACCGCTGTTGGCCTGGCCAGAGTTGTCGTAGTCCACCGGCTGGTCAAACTCGGACCAGGCAGTGACCGACTTGAAATTCAGGTGGTCATCGATGGTGTAGAGGGCGCGCAGCACCGCGCTGCCTTGGTCCAGCTTGTTCTTGGGGTCAAGGCTGCTGTAGGTCTTGAACTTGTCGAAATGGCCGTTGGCCGGGTTGAAGGGGGTGTAACTGGTGGTATCGCCACGGTCGAAGGTACCGGCGAGGGTGAGTTGCACGTCCCATGGCGAGTCTTGCGGCGCCAGGCGCAACTTGCCACGGTAGGACTGGATGTCGATGTTGTTGACGTCCTTGTGGCGGGTGCGGTTGTACACGGTGCCATCGCGGGTCAGGCGGATCGCCGAAAAGCTGCCGAACAGGGTGTTGTCCACCAGCGGCCCGCTGACCAGCAACCGGCCGTTCTGGGCGTTGTAGTTGCCAGCGCCCAACTCGACGAAGCCACGGGTCTGCTGCGTGGGGTCGCGTGTAATGACACGCACCGCGCCTGCTGCACTGTTACGCCCGTACAGGGTGCCTTGTGGGCCACGCAATACCTCGACCCGCTCCACATCGTTGAAGTCCAGCATCGAGGAAATCGCCCGCGGGATATACAGGTCGTCGGCATACACCGCGACCGCCGCTTCCTGGATCGGGTCGGTCTCGCCAATGCCGCGTATGCCGTAGGTTTGCGCGCTGTAGGAAATGGACTGGCGGTTCAGGGTGAGGTTGGGTACCCGCCCGGACAGGTCGCGCACGTTGTTGATTTGCGCATCCTGCAGCGTGCGCTCGTCGAAGGCACTGATCGCCAGCGGGGTTTTCTGCAGGTTTTCTTCGCGGTGTTCGGCCGTGACGGTGACGGTGGGCAGCTTGCCGCTCTGGTCCTCGGCAGGCTCGGCGAAGGTAACAGGGGTGAAGAGGGCGAGGGCGACGGCAGCCGACAGGTGATTGAGCGCAGGGGTGGGCAAATGTCTCATGCAGAAGCTTCCAGGTAACCATGATCGAGTGGGTTTTCGGATACCTGGATACCGGAGCCGGGTGACGGGGCCCGAGGCTGAAGGAGGTATTAGGTTCCTTTGCCTCCGCCAGTCAGGGGTCGGTCTGGTGAGAACATATCTCTATGAAAAATGCTTTTGAAATACTTTTTGCATCTAAGCTAATATTGCTAGCTCGAATTTATTTGATTTTATTAAATGCAAGAAATGCATTTTGAGGGTGGGGTGAAGTTGGCCTGTATTGTGCTGCTTGTATCGGCCTCTTCGCGGGCGTGCCCACGAAGAGGTCGATACCGGCTGGATCAGTGCCCCATGGCCAGCTTGGCGCTCATCTGCCGACGGCGGTAGGCACTGTCACGCGAAGCCAGCCACCAGTACAGCGGCGAAGTCACCGCCAACCCCACCAGCCACGACAAGTCAGCACCGTTGATGTGCTCGGAAATCGGCCCGACATACAGCGGCGTGTTCATGAACGGGATCTGCACCACGATACCCACTGCATAAGCGATCAGCGCCTGCGGGTTGTAGCGCCCGTAGATACCGCCATCGACCTGGAAGATCGACTGGATGTCATAGTCGCCTTTGTGAATGGCGTAGAAGTCGATCAGGTTGATCGCCGTCCATGGCACCAGCACCACCAGCAGTACCAGCACCATGTCGACGAAGTGGCCGATGAAGTCTGCCGAAGCGAACACCGCCACCACGCAGCAGGCCGACAGCACGATCAGGGACAGCACCGCACGGCTTTTGGCGGTAGGGATCCAGCGGTAGGCGAAAGTTTGTACCAGGGTGATGATCGACAGTACCGCGCCATACAGGTTGAGGGCGTTGTGGCTGATCACGCTGAGCAGGAACAGCACCAGCATGACCGGGCCGAGGGTGCCGGTGGCCAGTTTGACGGCGTCCATGGTGTCCATGCCGGCCGGAATTGCCAGCACCGCCACCGCGCCGAAAATGAACGACAGGCTCGAACCCAGGGCCGAGCCCAGGTAGGTGGTCCAGAAGGTCGAGCTGACTTTGACATCTGCCGGCAGGTAGCGCGAGTAGTCCGACACATAGGGCGCAAAGGCGATCTGCCACAGCGCAGCCAGCGATACGGTGGCCAGCCAGCCGGCCAGGTTGAAGCCGCCGCGGGTCAGGAAGTCGTCGCTTTGCACATGGGTGAAGATGTAGCCGAAACCGACCACGATGCCGATGCCCAGCACCCAGGTGCCGATGCGGTTGAGCACGTGGATGAAGCGGTAGCCGATGATGCCGATGATGCCCGAGCCCAGTGCACCGATGACGATGCCCACCGGTACCGGCACAGCGTCGACCACGCCGTGCAGCGACTTGCCGGCGAGCACGATGTTGGAGGCGAAGAAGCCGATGTACATGACGCCGGCGATCACCACCACCAGCAACGCGCCAAGGGTGCCGAACTGGGCGCGGCTCTGGATCATCTGCGGGATGCCCATCTGCGGGCCCTGGGCCGAGTGCAGCGCCATCAGTACACCACCGACCAGGTGGCCAACCAGGATGGCGACGATGCCCCACACCAGGTTCAGGTGGAACAGCTGCACGCCCAGCGCGCCGGTAACGATGGGCAGCGGCGCGATGTTGCCGCCGAACCACAGTGTGAACAGATCCCTTACCTTTCCATGGCGGTCTTGCGGGGGCACGTAGCCGATCGTGTGTTTTTCTATGAGGGGTGCCGAATTGGCTGCACTGGTCATGACTGACTCCAAGGCAAGGTAGGGCATCGGGAACTGCCCGGGGGCGTGCCGGCGAAGGGCGACGCGTTCTTGTTGGAGCGATGATGCGGGGCGCGGGGATAACGAGAAATTAGTAAATATGTACCCATAAACCTTAAAAAACCTAAGGCTGACAAAAGCTTAAGCGGGTGACGGTAGCAAGGAGGGTGCCAGCTGGCGGGAGGGCTTGAAGTAGAGGGGTTTGGCTTCGGCTTGGCGTGAAGGGGTGTGCATGCGTGGTGCGTCGTGCGCGTTTGCAGGGCAGATTGAAGGTTGCCTGTTCTGGCCCTTTCGCGGGCTTGCCCGCTCCCACAGGTTCACCACAGCTTCAGAAACTGTGGTGAACCTGTGGGAGCGGGC
>NZ_JBNNVS010000045.1:0-45383 GCF_050280665.1 Pseudomonas sp. NPDC089547
TCTGGCGAGCCCGCGAAACAGGCAACGCAGTGGATGGCACCGGCTTTGCCGGTGTTCGCGGGCTCGCCCGCTCCCACAGAGATTGCGCGAGCTTGGAAATATTGAATAAGACAGTTGCTCTCACCTGGGCCGCAGGCATGCAGCCCGCCCCATCGCTACCTCAGGCAGCCGCTGCCGAGCAGTCATCTAGCTTGATTCGAGCGCCGGGCCATGCAGGTGGTTGCGATAGGCGCATTCGCACTCCGCCTCGGCGCGCGTCGAAATGTTGAGCACCAACCGGGTCTTGTCATGCGTGTCGTACAGGTCAAAGCCAGAACCACTGGCGCAAAGGATGCCAATACGACGTGGGAAGATTTCTTTGTCGATGGGAAGCGCCGGAACCACAACAAAGCGTCGCTGCATGGTTGCTTCTCTCCCGCAGTACCTAAGTATTAGTCCTTCTGCATAGAGCACCCTCAAACGTCATGGTTCGAAAAATCTGAAAAACAGTCAGGTCGGGTTAGCCGAACATCGCCTGAACGTTGGCAACCAGGTCTTCCATCGCGAATGGCTTGATCAACACGGCCGACGAAGTGCGCAAGACCTCATCGTCAAACACTGAAGGGCTTGCGTACCCGGTCATGAAAATGACCGGTAACCCTTCACGCGTTTTTCGGCCGAAGGTTGCCATCTCCCGACCATCAAGCCCTCCCGGCAGGCCAATGTCCGTTACCAGCAAATCGATGCGTGCGTCAGAGGCCAGCAGTTGCAGGCCGGCCTGGCTATCAGCGGCCTCGATAACCGTGCACCCCAAACCACTGAGCACCTCACTCACAAACAAACGCACAGAAGACTCGTCATCCACAATCAGCACAGTGCGGTCAGCCCAATTGGGTGAAAACTCAGGCGGCATCTCTGCCGCGCCGGTGCATTCAGGCAGCCCCTGGCTGGCTGGCAGATAAAGCTGTACCCGCGTCCCTACCCCTTCTTCTGAACAAATCCTGACTTGCCCGCCCGACTGCTTGGCAAAGCCATACACCATCGACAAGCCCAGCCCTGTGCCTTCGCCCATCGCTTTGGTAGTGAAGAACGGCTCGCACGCTTTCGACAGTGTATCGGCCGACATCCCCATGCCATTGTCCGCCACACTGATGGCCAGGTACGAACCCGGCTGAAGCTCGGCGTCCAGGCCCGGGCCTGCCTCAAGGGCCTCATTTGCAGTGGTGATGGTGATCTTGCCAGCACGCTTGCCAATGGCATCGCGTGCATTGATGCAGAGGTTCAGCAGCGAGTTCTCGACCTGAACCGGGTCTACCAGGCAGGTAGAAAGCTGCGCTTTCAAATCGACTTTCAGCTGAATCATCGGGCCGACGGTGCGCCGCACAAGGTCCTCCAGGCCACCAATCAAGCCATTGACGTCGGTACGGGCAGGCTGCAAAGGTTGCCGGCGCGAGAACGCCAGCAAGCGATGCGTAAGGGCCGCAGCCTTGTGCGCCGCCTGGTGCGCCACCTCGATATAACGCTCCACATCCGCCAACCGCCCTTGCTTGCCTCGCAGCCTGGCCAGGTCCAGGCTGCCGGTGATGCCTGCCAGCAGGTTGTTGAAGTCGTGTGCGATGCCACCGGTAAGCTGGCCTATCGCTTCCATTTTCTGCGATTGGCGTAGCGCATCCTGTGCGGCCTGGCGCTGGGCCACGGCTTCGCTGATGCGTGCTTCCAGCGTGCGGTTCAGGTTCAACAGCGCGGCTTCGGCCTGCTTTCTTGCAGTAACGTCTATAGAGGAACCAATCAGCCCTATGACTGCTCCCGCCTCATCGAGCAAGGGTGCCTTGACGGACAGCCATGTGGTTGCAGAGCCGTCCGGCATGTCGACCCGCTCTTCGATCTGCACAGCCTTGCCGCCACGCATGATCTGCTGGTCGGTCTGCATCACCTGGCGTGCCTGGGCCTTGTCTTCGAGGAATTCGAGGTCGGTCTTGCCCAGGTAGAACTCCGGCGGTTTGCCGATCAGTTGCGTCGCACCGTGGTTGGCAATGAGCATCCTGCCTTCAAGGTCTTTCGCATACACAACCCCAGGTACTGCGGCAGTAAAGGTTCGCAGCAGCGCCGAGACGCGATCGCGCTCAGCCTCGGCCGCCCTTCGCGACTCGATGTCCATGAGCACGCCAGGGAAGCGTATGGCCTGCCCCTCGGCGTCCAGCTCTGCGTGCCCGTTGGCCTCGATCCAGTGGTAGAGGCCGGCTTCGTTACGAACGCGGTATTCACAACGGAACGTACCGCCTCGCGACATCGCCTCATGGATTTCCCGGGAAACACGCTCACGGTCATCCGGGTAGATCGAGGTAAAGGCTTCGGCGATTGGAATGCCCGCTTCACACTTTTGAGCAGGAATGCCGAACGACCGGGAGAAGCGTTCGTCTGCCGTTACCAGGTCGTTCGGAATGTCCCAGACCCACGTACCCACGACCGCAGCGGCTTCCAGAACCAGGCGCAGTTGTTCGGACGAATGCTCCGTGACGGCCTCGTTCGCAGACCCCATACCTGCTGCCGGCTGCGGGCACAACGGGTCATACCCTTCGTTATCCATGACTCACCTCTGTCGCTTGCTCCAGATCATAGTCTTACGGGCGACAGAAACCGAATTGAACAGCTAATCCGGTCGCACGGCCTAACGTTTTGGAGCCCATTTGCGAGGAGCCAGACCATGATCGACCCCAACCACCCCGACCCCTACGTTGACGAGATACCACACAACCCTGGCGAACCGGTACCCAAACCCGAGCCCGAGCCGCAAGCGCCTGATTGGCCGGAAGGCCAGGTGCCGCCGGAAGAACAGTCCGACGGCTGAGCCTGGGTGCAAACGCAAAAGGCCCGCGCAAAGGGCGCGGGCCGTTCAGCAAGCAAGTGCGCGCCGATCAGTTATCCAGCTCGTCCTTGATGATTTTGCCGTCGTGTGGGTCGACCTGGAACTCATACTGTTTGCCATCCGCCTTGATGCCCTCGCCTTCCCAATGGCCATCGTCGGCTTCGATCTTGGTGATCTGCGTGTAGCCTGCGCCTTTCAGCGTGGCCTTAGCCTGGTCCTTGTTGACTTTCCAGTCTGCACCGGGCGTGTCTGCCCATGCGCAAGAAGCGCCCAAGGCGCCCGCCAATGCCAGGCCGGTGAACAGTTGAGTCATCGCTTTCATCGCCAACTTCCTTTTTGCTGTGAAGGTGAACATGCGACCAGGCCGGCATGGCCTGGGTTCACTCGAAGCGCGTGACGTTATGGCGACGGATTCTTCACGTAGTTTTCACATGCGCTCAGGCACGCTTCAACCATCCCTACGTGATAGACCTTGCCCGCTTCGGCGGGCTTTCTTTTGCGCGCGATTTGCGCTTGATGCAATGCAGGCAGTTGAGCAGCCCTGCATCAAGACGAAGCTACCTGCGCCCCAGGCCAGGTAACAGCCTGCGCCACGATCACATCCTTGCCATTGAACGTGAGCGCAGGCCCGCCATGGAGTTGGTACCCTAGCTTCAAGGCTTCACTGACACGATGGCAAAAGGAAGCATCATCGGGGCCCGTCAGCACCCGGTAAATCGGTAGCCCATCCGGTGGTAGCGTCATCTGTTTGGTCCTTGCACAAGGCGGTGAGAGCGCCAAGGGTACTCTGAACGACCGAGCCACAGCCAGCCGTCAGAGCGCCGCAATTCCATGTGGGAGCGGGCATGCCCGCGAAGCAGGCGACTCGGTACATGGTACCGGCTGCGCCGGTGTACACAGCAGTAGCCGCCCTCACAATCACACCGCAAACCCGAAGCCTGCACAGTCCCCCTGTGGGAGCGGGCATGCCCGCGAAGCAGGCGACTCGGTGCATGGCACCGGCTGCGCCGGTGTTCACAACCGTGGCCGCCCTTACAAGTCCACCGCAAACCTGAAGCCTGCACAGTCCACCTGTGGGAGCGGGTTCACCCGCGAACACCGGCAAAGCCGGTGCCATCCACTGCGGATGCAAGCCAGCCACCCCCAAATTGGTTATCCTGCCCAAAAGCCCAGCCCCAGCGGCCGCCAACAACAATAAACCCTGCCTTGCCCCCGGGAGTAACCGTATGGAATTCTGGCCATTACGCCCCTCCACCACCGACGTGCGCCTGAGCATCGAGCAAACCGCCACCCTGCTCTCCCGCACCACCGAAAGCCACGGCAAGCTGCTGGCCGCCGACATGCTGAAACTGGTCAGCGCCCAAGTGCCGCTGGCCCAATGCACCCTCTTCGCCTACAGCCCCAACCGCAGCCCGCAAGTCATCTCCTTCGCCGACCGCGCCCGCATGCTCGAGCTGCCCAGAATCTCCAGCAACTACGCTGAACGTTTCTACAGCATGGACGGCAACCAACAGGCGATGACCACACGCCCTGCCCCATCCACCACCGGCCGCATCATGGTGCAACGCCAAGGCATCGAAGACATCACCCACCGCGACTACCGACGCATCTGCTACGAGCTGCCGCAAATCTCCGAACGCGTTGCACTGCTGGCCCAGTGCGAGGGCAACCGCTGGCTGTCGGTGAATTTCTACCGGGGGCGTGAACATGGCCGCTTCTCAGCTAACGAGATCAACGTCATCGAAACAGTTGCCCCGCTGATCGTACAAATCTCGCGCCTGCATTACCGGGCCTATCTCGAAGCCAATGAAATGCCCGCACTGCTGAGTGAACGGGTGGTCAGCCTGTACCCGGAACTGACCCGGCGTGACCAGCAACTGCTGCAATTGATGCTGGCTGGGTGTGAGGTGGAGGGGATTAGCGTGAGCATGGGCATTCAGCTTTCGAGTGCGGCTACGTATATCAAGCGGCTGTATCGGAAGTTGGGGGTTTCTGGGCAGCGGGAGTTGTTGGCGTTGGCTACGCAGCGCAAGTGGTCGGGGCAAGTTCACTGACTGCAACTCCCCTCTTCTGCAAGGCCGATTTGCTGTCGGCACCAGGCAAAAGGCTGGGGAGGCATCGCTATGAATGCAGCTGGTCAGTTAACCGGAACAAGGCGCTCGCGTTGAGCAGCGGTCAAGTCGTCGATAACACCCACTTTCAGGGGCTGCTCGCCAGCATCGGCCAACGGCTTGCCCATATCCGCAGAAGCAAACTCCGGCAGTTTGTACATGGCGCCGGTCAGTGGGTCGACAATGAGCATGCCGATAATGCCGCCGATCAGGATATTGCCCCAGTACCAACCGCTAAGGCTCGAATCCAGTTCCACGGTCTTGTCTGGATAGCCTTCCTTTTTGAACCGCAGGGTGTAGGTCTGGCCCGAGAAGTAGCCTTTCCCCGACTTCAGGGTTACGGTACTTGGGGTATTGCCAGTGTGTACGACGGTACCGTTCTTGTCGGTGATTTCAAATGACGCACCAGGCGGCGCACTTGATACCGCTACCGGATATCGCGACTCCCCAACAATGCTCGCACATCCCTGAATACCCACCATTGCTGCAGTTACCGCCGCCCCAATCAACTTCCGAACCATCATCAGCAGTGCTCCATTGCGCCGTCGTTGGCAAGGCCGGTCATCGGCCGGGCGCAACTATATACAAAGTGATATCACTTTGACACTATCGATCTCGACATTAATTCAGGGTCCGGCCTGCTAGATGCGCTGCGAGGGGCCATCCGACGTCAGCCAAGATTAACGTCGCCTCCTGTGCCGATAGTCGACGCTTACCTGCGCAGCGTTGGAGAGGGGTAAAGGCTTCGCTAGCCATGATGGGCACGTTCCACTTTCATGGCGAGACATCAAATTGACACTACCCCGCCAATTTGCAAACCTGCCGCACCGACAACATCTAACCGACAGTGCAGCGCTGGAAAAATATGCAATGGAAAGCAAACAGCAACAATTGGTAAGCGCATACCGCCAAACGTTATCAGACCTACCGCTGCACTGGCTGGACCGCAGCCGCGAGCACGAAGCCGATTTCAAGCACCTTTCAGGCTTGTTTCTTCCCGGTACCTCGCCGGAATTTGAGCAGGCGGCAAAACGTATCATGGTTGTGGGGCGAGAAACGCGTCGTTGGGATGTCGTGACCGCCGACAAACCCTTCATTGATCTGGACGAGTACATCCAGCGCGCCATGGCAATCCAGCAACGCCACTTGGCAAAGTACATCCAGCACAAAGCCGACCGAGGGGCCAGCTTCTTCAACTTTCTCCGCGAACTCCACCGAGCCGATCAACCCATAGGTATCGCTTGGGCCAACCTCTTCAGCTTCGCATGGCAGAAAGGGTCACCCATGCGCTGGCAACATTTCGACTACCTCGCGAAAGTCTCCAGGTGCCTGCTTAAGGCGCAAATAACCCTACTTCGTCCTGACATCATCGTGTTTGCCAACGGCGCGAGCAGTGCCCACATACGGCAGCAATTCTTCCCGCACAAAGGCGAACTCAGCGTTTGCAGCGAACTGGGTGACTACCGTGCGCAAGGCATACCGGTAAAGCAGCTTTGGCGCTTCCGCCTGCATGGCTCGATACAGTGCTATCGCATTCAGCACCCGAGCAGCATCAGTGCCGGCTCACGCGCAGCCCGCCGCTTTCTTTTGGACCGGATACTCCTTGGCAACCTGCCGAATGATCAAAACGTCCCGGGCCAACCGCACGGTTGATGACAGCACCGAACCAAAGCCGCGCCAAGACACACCCCACCACACGATCAACCAACTCCAGGCTACCCATGGTCAACTCAGTAGTATCGATATCGGAACAAGCATTCTTCAGTATCGTCACCTCGGCGCTGGAGGCCTACAAAGTCGAGCATCAGCTTGAGAACGGCGACTTCGCAGCGCGTGTGGAAACGTTCGGCCACCTGTGGGGTTACGCCCAAAACTCCATAGGCGGACAAACCATGTATCGCGTGGTTTGGGCCGACACTTGCACCGCGGTTACCCGAGATAAAGGGTCGATTTCCTGTGGTGATGCACCGCAGGAAATCAAACAAAGCTTCATCGATACGTTCTTCCCCGAGGTCACGTTCCTGGGCGATTATCACAGCCACCCGTACAGCTACCAGGATGATGAGATCAAGACTGAGCTGGAGCTGGAACGAGGGGGCTACTATCGCTTCTCCGATGCCGACTTCCGCGCGGTGAAGCAGCAGCAGGATGGCGGGCTGGATTACCGCGTTGGGCTGGTAGCCACCGTGTTTGAGCGTGATGAAAAGATCAAGCGTGCGATGAAGATTCTGGATGAAGAAAGCGCCCTGCGGTTCCAGGTCGGCTCCGTGACGATCTGGCTCAAAGCCTACGTGTGGACAGAGGACGAAAACCTGAAATACCGCCGCAAGGCGGACCGCATGGTGCACCTGGTATGCCCAAGCTTGAACGTGTTCGCGGGCATGCGGGATGGGTGGGCCGGGCTGCCGCAGTAAAACTGAAAAGGTACTCGATGCCTTTCAAGTCTTGCGATCACGGCCGCATCAGAGGCTCGATGCCGATCCACTTCTTCACCGGGTGATAACACAGGTGCAACGGCGGAATCTCCACCTTCCGCCCCTCTACTTGCAGGCTGCCCAGGTGAATGGTCCACTTGGAATCGGCGTTCAGCTTGTCTGTCTGGAAGATTACATAAGCCGAGCCGTAGCGTTTGTTGTTGGTGAGCTTGGGAATGTGGCGGTGCACTTCATCGCTGTTGATATCGTACGGCGATGGCCTGGCAGCCCGCTCATTCACAGACGGGAAGTCGTAGATATCGTTAAGGCCTACGTACACCTCGGGCCGTGCATTCAGGCGCGAGCCGTCTTCAAAGGTGATGTAGGCCTGGCGGCTGTCGTAGAGCACCGGGATCGGCGCTTGGCCACGTTTGGAATCGGTCGACGGGCGCTGGCGGTCCTTGTTGTAGGCGATCATCTGCACGAAGAATTCTGGCCGTGGGTATTCCTCGCCCGGGTATTGCACGTGCAGGCCTTGCTCGTAGCGCTTTTCGCCCCATTGGGCGGCGTGGTCGTAGAGGTAGGTTTCCAGGTAGAGGGTGGTTTCGCCTTTTGGGCCTGGGACTTTGAACTGGAATTCGGAATCGCACAGGTCCGCGTAAGCGGCGCGTTCGCGTTTCCAGGGTAGACAGGCGGTTAGTGAGGCTGTGGCCAACAGGAGCAGGAGGGAGGTGGCGCGTTTGAGGTTAGTCATGACCTGCCTTGGTCTGGGTGCGATTGGGGCAGTTTCGGGGGCTGGGGGGCGGAAGTCCATGGTGACCGTTTGACATCATCGGGACATGGCTGGATACAGGGATGGGTGAGTGGTTAGCTTTTTGAGAGATTTGGATCGTTGGCTGAGCGGCGAACGCTGCAGAAATTGACGGAAATCGCCGGGAGGAAATCAGAAAAAAGAGCTTCCTTGTAGGGCATTTCCCAAAGATACTCCCAGCGCCTGATTTTCGTTGCGGTCGACTTTTCAGCGTTTTAGTCTCGGTTCGTCGTTGCATATCAACGACTAGCTTTGACAGGCTGATTGACGACCAAACATGCGGCTTTGCCTATGGCGGCTGTGTGTGGGGCACCTCGTGTGCGCCGGTTTGGTCTTCACCGGTCTGTCAACCCATACACGGCTGCCACCACTTGTTTGACAGCAAGCGATGGTCGTTCCATTGAGGACCAAAAAATGCTGAAGATCGTTCCTGATCCACCCCACAAGACTCTCTGCCTTGAAGACACTTTGATCCAAGCCACGGACTACGCGCTATGCGCAGCGACCGTCGTGCATCAGGCAATGCTTCTGCAGCCCAAATCGCCTGCGTCGATCCTGATGATGACCTCGATGCATGAGCTGGAGACGCTGCGAGTTTTGCTTGAAACCGCGCTGGTTCAGCTACAGACGCCCAGTGAGCCCAGAACATCGCACTGAGGCCTAATTGATTGTGTCGCCTGGGCTCGGCGTTTCCCTGGCAAGCCAGGCCCTCACAATGCTCAGTGCTACGCCGCAGAACTTGGCGGTTGTGCAGCCGCTGTGGGGGATTGCTAGCGACGACACCAGCCCAGGTCCTAGAGATTTCGGGGAGATTGAACAATGTCTACAGAAGAAACCAAATTCACCGTCGGCAAAACTACCTTCTACCAAGGTGAAAACCAGACCCATCCCCTCTTCCGCATCGAAGCCGGCATTCCTTGCCAGAGCGCCCGCGAGCAGGCTTCGGAACTGATGGGCTATGCGCGGGATATGACGTTGGACGGATTGATGGAAGATAAACCGCAGCTGATCTGGGCTTCGCACTACCTCTGCGCCTTGGCCAAGGCGCTGATGGATGATGCCGAGCTTGGCATGATGCGCTGAATTGCCAATCCCTCATTGGATGCCTTCAAGACAGAATACCAATCCCGGTTTTGAAGGCGATCTGACTACGCGGCACGCTTACCCAGTCTCGTACCAAAGACCTACCCAAAGACGTCAACGACAGGCACCAAGCTCTGCAAAAACTGATTCGACTACATCGTCAGGGTGCGCTTAGGTGCCTACGCACAATCGTTAACCCATCGCCCACGTAACATGCCTTTCAGTTCATCAACGCTCAGAGTCTCGTCGCGCTTGCGGTGGACTACCGCATGACAATTGGCGCACAAGGTCACTAGATCCGTCTCAGGGTTCACAGCCTGCTCTCCACCAAATTTCGAGATGGGTACTACGTGGTGAACGTGAATGAAGCCCTTCGCGTGCTCACCGTAAGCCTGTTCAAAATCAAATCCACATGCCTTGCAGTCAAGGCCGTGAAAGGCGATCGCCTTCATCCTCAGATCTTTGCGGCGCTCGTAGCGGGTTCCGAAGAAGCTTGTCTTGTTGCCTTCACTGAACGACTCAAGGTCGAAAGCATTGTCTTCCGTATTCAACACGACCGCCTCAGCTTGCGAAGGCTGGAGTTTCGCATAGCTCAAGATGGCATCGTAATCGGTCTGGGAGATGGGTCGCACCCCGTCACGCCAGTAGTTCTTTGCGCGGTTTGCAGGGATAGTCTCCAAGTACGCTCCGCCATTTTTTGACAGGATGGCGCTTTCAAACGGTGTGAAATTTTCGATGAACGCGAATAGATCACCCTTGCCGCTCTTTGGGTCAGCGTAAACCTTGCCGATGCGTGCCTTGCCAAAATAATGTGGCGCGTCGCTAAGGCGCGAGGGAGTGAAGGCTTTGTCCTTGATACGCCCTTTGTAGTAGATCACTTCCGTTCCCTGGACGAGCCAGGTTTTGTAGCGTTTGGGGAAGTGATAGACAGCGCCTGTCTCGTCTTCCCATTGCGATGTGTCGTTCTCAACGATGACGACGGGCATTTGAGTTCCTCTCTCATGGTTACAGAAGCCTACCAAAAAAGAGGAAATTTCCTACCGCATTGTGAGAATGAGCTGAGCCCTCAAAGGCTATGTAACTCGCTATGGCCCTCGTGTCGAAGGTTGATTTCGGTAATTCGGTGCCCGCAGCGGATGTCGTCTGCCACATCTCGTGCCTTCTAACCTACCGTGAAGCTAACAAATCGCGGACGCGGGTTCAGATTCCCCCTGCTCCACCAAATGATCAATCAAAGACGTCCACGGACGTCTTTTTTTGTGCCTGAAAGCCAGTAAATACGCGGCCTCCAGCGCTTTTGCGGTCTTTCGAGAGTTTTTGAGTTCCAGCCGTTCGGGTATTCCAGGCGGTATTCCACCTCACCCGGTGCTAATCTTTGGAATACCGAATCAGTGCCTGAGGAGAATCTCATGCCTGCTCAAAACCTCCGCCTCTCAGATCGACAGCTCAAAGGAGTCAAACCCGCGTCCAAGGATTATGTCCTCACGGACGGTGACGGTTTGCAGCTCCGGGTACGCAGCAACGGCTCGTTGTTGTGGAATTTCAATTACCGCGAACCGGTGACCAAGAAGCGCATCAACATCGGCTTTGGGACCTACCCCGAACTGTCACTGGCGAACGCACGAAAGAAGGCAGTCGAAGCCCGCGAGTTGCTCGCCCAAGGCATCGATCCGAAAGTGCAGCGCAATACGTTGAATGAGGCCAAGCGCGCAGAAACGGAACACACCTTCGAGAACGTGGCCACCGCCTGGTTCGAGCTCAAGAAAGACTCGGTGACCCCGGCCTACGCCGAGGACATCTGGCGGTCGCTCACGCTGCACGTGTTCCCCGATTTGAAGACGACACCACTCGCGAAGATCACCGCGCCGATGGTGATCGCATTGCTTCGTCCAATCGAAGCGAAAGGCAGCCTGGAGACAGTCAAACGTCTTAGCCAGCGGCTAAACGAGATCATGACCTACGGCGTAAACTCCGGCCTGATCTTCGCCAACCCGCTCACCGGCATTCGGGCAGTATTCAAGAAGCCCAAGAAAGAAAACATGGCTGCGCTTCCGCCCGAAGAGCTCCCTGAGCTCATGCTGGAGATCGCGAACGCCAGCATCAAACGCACCACCCGCTGCTTGATCGAATGGCAGTTGCACACGATGACTCGCCCCGCCGAGGCGGCGACTACTCGCTGGGCAGACATCGACTTCGAAAGGCGTGTCTGGACTATCCCACCGGAGCGGATGAAGAAGCGCCGTCCACACAGCATCCCGTTGAGTGATCACGCTGTCGCACTATTGGAGTCACTGAAGACTCACAGCGGCCATCGCGAATACGTCTTCCCGGCTGACAGAAATCCGCGTACCCACGCGAATAGCCAGACTGCCAACATGGCTCTGAAACGCATGGGCTTCCAAGATCGGCTGGTCAGCCATGGCATGCGCTCGATGGCCAGCACCATCTTGAATGAACATGGGTGGGACCCGGAACTCATTGAGGTCGCATTGGCGCACGTCGATAAGGATGAGGTGCGGAGCGCCTACAACCAAGCCATCATCGAGCGCCGGCGCCCGATGATGGCTTGGTGGAGTGAGTACATCCAGAAAGCCGCCACCGGCAGCCTGCTCGCCTCAGCGTACGGCCAAGTCAGAGACAAGAACGTGGTGCCGATCCGCTAGCTCTGTACGGCGCAAGAACGGCAGCAGCAACAACTGAACGTCAAAGATTCGGGGCAAGCAGCCTCGCTTATCCGCTTCTCAGCACGGGTCCTTCCAAACAGGGCTGCAAAGCCGCCCTGTTTGGAAGGACCTCACTTTGAAGAGCTAAAAGCGACCACGTTGTCCAGGATTTACCACGGAATTCCAGCGGTGGATAACCGCTTTTAAAGTCCAAAGTGGCGCTGGATTTCGAACCTTGACCGCGTTTATCCACAGGCGTAGAACTGGCCGTGCAAGCGCTGTCGATGACAGCAACCCAGGTGGCCCGAGCCTTGAAGGTCACGCCGCTCTCGCGGTGGTTCTCCCCCAAATGGCGATTCGCATCCGGCAGCTCGCCCGGTCACCTCCCCGGTGATGGATGCCTACTTCAGATCATGGCCCTCGTGCGCCAGACAACACCACCTACTTTGCTGCCCTGCAGCAACCTATTCGCTTGGCCGAATCTTGCGCCAACCTGCGCCCGTCTCTTTCTCCTGGAAAGAGACGGGCGCTTCTAACACTGCTGCAGCCCTCATCGCACTTGGCTTTGCGGCAACTTCACTCGTGACAATCGGCGTGACAAACGCCGATGTCACCAGCAACAGCCATGTAGATGATGGTGCCGCAGACCAGGGAATGGACTGCTCCTGACTGACAGTCAGGCGTGCCCCGGTCATCACATTGCTGCGTTCACCCGGCTCAGGATCTCGCGGCACCGGTCTCGTCAGCCAGTGCAGCTTCCACCCGCCCACCGGTAACGGTGCTCAGGAGGCCAGATCATGAGATGCCCTTGCTCCCGGTCGTAAGGAGCCGCTAGTCCCGCGTTAGAGGACATCCCCACAGGTCGCAGGGGCCTTGATCCCTGATAACACTCAGCATTCTTGGCGGGATGACGTGGGGCAAGGATCGGAGATCGGATGATGAGGTGACTGACATGGCAATGGTGGGTAGACGCGATGGTCGTAATTTTGGTTACGGCAGGCAATTGAGCTACGCAGGTCCGCAGGCGCTGAAAGACATGTTCGGCGGCGGTCACTACGGCACGGTGAAGGCGCACTGTGATCGGTGGCAGGCATTCGTGAAATGGTGCCGCTCCGAACAGGGGCCTGGCATCAATGATGCCCGGCAGATTGATCGGAAGGTGTTGGCCGACTATGCGGCGTATCTGCGCGACGTGGTTAGCCGCGGTGACCTTGCTGTCAGCACCGCACAAAACCGCTTATCCAGCATTAACAGGGCCATGGCGGCGCTTCGCGGTGATCAGCACGTGAAGTTACGCAGTCCGAGCAAGGCGTTGGGTATGCGGCGTACTGGGATTCGCCACTCAGTGCCGCAGGGCCAAGACCACGAACAGGTTAAGCAGATTGTCGATGTGCTTTGTAGCCATCATCAGTTACGAGCTGCGGCGATCGTTCTGTTGGCACGAGCCACCGGCATGCGCTTGCGTGAGGCCATCCTGGCTGACCTGCCACGGCTAAGCCGTGAGGCTAACGACCTAGGGAGGATAAACATTCAGGATGGCACCAAGGGCGGCCGCGCTGGAGCCTCGGCGCCCCGTTGGATTGGGGTGGACGACCATATACGAGGTGCACTTGGATTTGCATGGCAGGTATCACCTGCAGGTAGCCGCAACCTGGTTGCGCCGCACGAAAGCTACCTGAGCGTACTGCAAAAAATCATCCGCCCTGCACGGGACATCCTGCATAACCACGACCTTAAAGGCTTCCATGAGCTACGAGCGGCGTACGCGTGTGAGCGCTATGAGCAAATAACCCAATACCCCGCGCCAATCAATGGCGGCCAATGTTGCCAGGTAGACAGGAACCTTGATCGAGAGGCCCGACGACAAATCAGCTATGAGCTGGGGCACGGGCGGATCGACGTGGTCGCTGCCTACATTGGAGGGTGCGCATGAGCAAGTCATTCAACATGGAGTTGTTCTTGTCTGCGGTGTTGACGGGCTCGCACGCAACTCGACAACGCCATGTACGACAGGCGAAAATCATCCAGGCTGAAATTGCAGAGCGCTGGCAGCGAGAAACGCCTTGGACTTGGCAGCGGAAGCATGTGATTTGGTTCCTCGAAAAGCGCCTCGCCCGACGCAGCAACGCAACGCGGTATTACTACCTCCTAACCCTGCGACTGCTCGCTCGTCGCTTAGAAAAGTCATGGGTATGAATATGGTAGACAGCGCGTTGAGATCATCAATTCGGCTCACTGAGGCAAAGCGCAGTCGCTGAGCTACGTTGGACTAAGCCTCTCATCAGGAATAGAAAGAGCCATGTCAGTTCCTACCTACGACCAGTTCATAGAGCCCATCCTACGTTTTCTCGCCACACACCCTGACGGTTCCACCGCGAGCGAGGCTCACGAAGCCGCCGCCATAACTCTTGGCCTGAGCGAGTCGCAGCGGCAGGAGACCATCACAAGTGGCCAGGCCACCTACAAGAATCGATCAGGCTGGGCGCATGATCGGCTAAAGCGCGCTGGCTTCTCCAGCAGCGCCAAGCGTGGCTACTGGCAACTGACCGACACCGGCCGCGCATTCGCCCAGGCCAACCCGATCCCGTTGAGCCCAAAGCAAGTCGAGCACCTAGCTGTGAACTTCATGAGCGTGAAGCTGAAGACAGCATCGGACGCCGCCTCGCTGGATGAAAGCAGCGAGACATCAGAGCCTATTCCCAAGACCGACCTCGCCACTAGCAGCCCGCAGGAGCGCCTAAACCAAGCCATACTCGAGCTGCGCACCAGCGTCGCGGGAGACCTGCTGGACAATTTGCTGCAAGCCAGCCCGACGCGCTTCGAGCACATCGTACTCGACGTGCTGCACAGCCTGGGCTATGGCGCGAACCGGCAGGCCCTGCAACAAGTCGGCGGCAGTGGCGACGGCGGCATCGACGGTGTGATCTCGCTGGACGCACTGGGGCTGGAAAAGGTTTACGTGCAGGCCAAACGCTGGCAGAACACCGTCGGGCGTCCCGACCTGCAAGCGTTTTACGGCGCCCTGGCCGGGCAGAAAGCCAAACGCGGTGTATTCATCACCACCTCCGGCTTCACCGCCCAGGCCGTTGACTTCGCGCGCTCGGTCGAGGGAATGGTACTGGTCGACGGTAAACGCCTGGTGAACCTGATGCTCGACCACGAGGTGGGTGTCAGCTCGCAGCTTTACAAAGTGCCCAGGCTCGACAGTGACTACTTCGACGAATCGCTCGGCTGAGCCGACGCTCGACAGCCCAGTTCCATTTCGCCACTATGGCCTCGACAAGCTCGCAGGCCGTCGACGTCCTGCGCCTTTCGACCGCCCATCCAATGCCAGTGAGGCCCTATGAAAGCCCGAGAAGCCAACCTCATCGCCAAGCGCTACCAAGCACGTAAACAAGCGTTCGACGATTTGCACGCGCTATTGCTGCCTTTCTTCCGCCGTACTTCTCTGGCGGACAGTATGAAAGAGATCAGCGGGTGTGTCTCCGCAGCCTGGCATGCCAATACCTTGTGCGGCTGGCTGTCGGATTACGGCGATATCGATGAGCTGGATGCTCTGATTGGCGAGATACGCCGAGACGGGGGACGCAAGCGTTTTACCAGCCTGAACGACATCCCCACCTCTCTGCGGGAGCACTTCGACGAGACCGACGCGGACTTTATTGAATTCGCCAACGAAATGCGCGAAGAGTGCCGCGAGGGTTATGACTCATTGCTCGAACAGCAAGAAATGCTAGACGAACAGTTTGAGCTCGCCCGATTCGATGAGGTGTTCGCGTTCAATGAAGACTACCTGGAAGTTGAAACCATAAGGCTGTTTAACCAGGTTTTCGACCACCTGCACACTCAATGGGTTGCATACGAAAAGCTGGCTCGCAGTCTAGTCGGCATGGCCCATCTCATCAATGAGCCGGACCCTGACAAGGGGCTAACCGAGGCGCTGCTGTTCGATTAGCCTCGTGTCACCCTAACGACCTAGGCAGGATTAACATTCAGGATGGCACCAAAGGCGGTCGCCCCGGCCTTGGCACCACGTTGGACTGCGGTGGACTTCCATGTTCGAGGTGCATTTGAGTTTGCACTGCAAGTGTCGCCCGTGGGTCGCCGCGATCCCCTCACCAAAACGCCAGCGTACTTATGCCCCCTAGCAGCGCATACACAGCATCATGTCTAACGAATTTTCACCATAGTCCTAGCCCCTGGTAACGCTGTCGTTTCGCCACCAACTCGACAGAGTTATTTGATATGCGCAATGCGTGCTTTAAATACCCTACCGCGGCAGGGTAGTCTCGCGCTTGCTCACAAACCTGGATCAAGCGGATTAAAACGTGAGGCTTACTTGGACACTTTCTATTGATTCTCTCAAGCGCTTCGCGTGCCTCGGAAAAGTTAGCCTCCAAGCCAAATAAGGTCGCACGTAAAAAATCAAGCTCTAACGATTCTCCATCCTGTCTCTCGGCATCTTGAATGAGATCTTTCGCAAAGCTTGTCTTACGAAGCGTCAGGAATGCCTTAATGCCAAGCAACCGGATCAGCCTTTGATCGTCGTCATGCAAGACGCCCTTGTACTCTTGATGGAATACTTCTTCAAACTCGAAAAGCCTGTTTGCGCGATAGAGGGCATTAAGCTGTTGCAGCAACGCAGCGGAATCGTGGGTACGAGCGAATTCCTCTTCCGCAACTCTTGCCGCCTTTAGGTAGTCTTTTGTCTCCAGAGACTCGACAACTGCCGTCGACCAATCAACCGAAGCCTGCCCGCGAAATGGCGTTATGGAGTACTGAGGCGCGTCTAATTGTTGCTGCCTCGCCAGCTCAAAAGCACTGCGAAGCGAAGCAATGTCGTGATATCGGGCGGAGGGGACCCTTTCCATGCACCTAAGGATTAGGGTGTCAACCATGGGTACGATGTTGGCATTGACTTCGCTGGGGCGCCTAAATGGCGCATGACGACGCACTTGAGATGGTGTGTCGTGAGGGAGCTGTCCCGTTAGCAGTTGGTACAAGAGAACGCCGAGACTGTAGATGTCGCCTCTCAGCAAGTCATCAAAAGTCCCCTTACGTGAAGCACTGTCGGAAAATTCTGGCGCAGCGTACAGAACAGTGCCGCCGTTTTCCCTAGTTCGAACATAAATTTCTTCGGGCAGAGCGGAGCTCCCGAAGTCAGTCAACTTCACCAAATCTCCCGCACCCACGAGAATATTGTGCGGCTTGATATCGCCGTGTGAAATAGGTGTCGGCAAGATCGCCAAAAAACCAACAGCGTCGAGCACCTGCGCGTAGATATTAAACAGGCGCTCAAACGTGTTTCCGAAATTCTGACTTCTCTGCTCAAGTTTTTGGGCAAGACTTTGGCTCGGGAAGTATTCCATTTCGATGAAGAACCATTCGTTCTCCGGTGGAATTCTCCCCATATCGCAAATCCGAACAATATTGGGATGTGGGTCTATTGTCAGTAGCTCTTTCCCTTCGGCCAGCAGACGATCATCCTTTGTCAGATCTTTAGGAATCTTCACTGCGACGATGGTACTGTCCGATAGCCTCTCCGCCCGCCATACCCAACCATGACTGCCGTCACCGAGGCATTCAAGCAAGAGATACCTATCCCCTAAGCGCTTATTAGTTCCCGGCAGAAAATGTGCGGATTTTATATTCACAACAACCTCTCACAGCGCATTTGTTTGAGAAGCAGCGCTCCACTGCACTCAACCTCAAAAATAAACCGACTGAAAAGAACTGCTGTATTTCGTAGTGAAGGCACCTGCGCACCAACCGACGATTTGAAACCTTGCCGACATCGCTGCGCAAACACTTCTTTATTTGGCGCGGAGACAACTCCTTTGTTCCATGCCGAAAGGATTAGCACAGAGGGGGCATCACTCCATCTCATCGATGCCTCCAGTAAATTACAAAGCTTCTCGTCAAGCTTCTTTTGTCCCCGATCGGTACCATCGAACCGTTCAAACTCAATCAAGACATCAGGTGTGCGTTGCGTTCGACTAAACCAGGTTGAGTCGGCCCGAATGTCTGCCCCATGCGTCATCGGCACCGGACATTCCGCCACTGCCATATAGCCAAGCTCAGATCCAAGCTCATTCCAGGCACTGCAGCCCAAGCTGTGCACCAATACATCCTCGTCACGAACGCCCCAGCTCGACAGCATGGGATAGCTGCGATCGACAAACTCCAGAGTGGACATTGCGGAACAAATTTGCGCTGGAAGGTCAGTCACCAAAACTCCCCCAAACGCGCAGCACTTCAGGCGACTCACCACCGTGTATCAGTGCCTTGCCACCAACTTTAACTAGTAACGATGCCGGAATAGATCGACCACAGACCAAGGCCTCACCCGTTGATAAGTTTGGCAACTCATCCAGGTCGGCCTTACTTACCATGTCAGATGCTTTTGCAATAAATCGCTGGTCATCCGGGTTCTTCAGGCGCATGGTGATCAAGGTATTGCACTGCGACGTCACGTCAGCATCGAGCTTCGATGGGCGCTGGCTAACGATGGCGAAACCAACACCGAACTTGCGACCTTCGCCGGCAATTTTCTTGATGATTCGATGGCTGACGGCATTTCCACCAGCTGGCGCGAAATTATGTCCTTCCTCATAAACCAAGAAACAAGGGCGTAGAGGATCTGTTTTGCTGGAGGCTGCACGCAAGATTTCACTGGAAAGCAGTGCGCAGATTACCTGTTTGGCCGTATCACTCAGTCCTTGCAGATCGATCACAACGAGTCGCCCTTGCTTATTCGAAGGGCGCCCGACCATTTTGTAGATGTCGGTTGGAGCGGACATGGCAGCAGAGTAAAAGCTTTGCGCTTCGTTGAGCACCCGCGATAGCTTCATCGATGTCACAGCGGCACTGCGTCCATTCAATGCTTTGCCTTCTGCCTCGGAAAGGTCATCCCATTCACGCAACTCTTCGATACCATCTCCGAGAAGATGCCGAAGGCGATTGATGTCCCTCGGCTCGGTCTTGTCGGCTGTCCGCCAGTAGCGCAACGCAACATCAAGCACCCTCTGTTGAGGTTCGGTCAGCCCGGGCAGAATTTCTGCCACATCATCCATTTCAAAGTGATCGAACTGCAGCGCAAGCTGGACGTTTTTGCCTGCGTACTTGTGTTTGAACGATTCATTTTGTGGCGTGTACACATGGATGCCTGCTCCGGCTTCCTGCAATCGTTCCAAGGTTTCGCGAATTTTGGGTAGTGCCGCACGATCGCGTCCGTCTTCGCTCTCCGCTAGATCGTCCGAGAAATTCAATTGCCCCTTCGCCAGAGCCTTTCCATACTCACCATGCGGATCAAAAACAACTACGGTTCCGTTGTTCAACGCTACCAATCGTTCAATGATGCGGCCAACGGTGTAGGACTTTCCCGATCCCGTCATCGCGAGTACGGCCATATGCTCAGTGACCAGTTTGTTTACGTCTAGAAAGACCGGCACTGTGTTATCGCCGCGCTCATAGCCAACCAGGTTACCCAGGTGCAAACTGGTGTGTTCGTTGAACTCGTAGAAGTCGCTTAGAAATTGGAAGTCCACCGTTTCAACGGCAGCACCTGGGTCTAGCGGGCGGCGTGGAATTTTTATCTGGCGAGAAACTGGATCGCGATAGCCGACCAGTTCGACATTTGCGTAGAGGTTCTCGCCTGTGACACTGGCACCGGGGAGCAACTCAAGTTCAGTTACTCCATCACCAAATCCAGCATTAAACAGCATATTGGTTCGGGAAATCCTGGTGACTCGCCCAAGCACCGGCACCACGCTTTCATCCGCGCGCTCCTGATGCATGATGCGGACAAACTCTCCACGACGAACGGAAAAGGAATCCTGAACCACCATAGTGAGCTGTGCCGCGTCGCCGGTGTTACCGACAAGCTTTCCAAGTACCTTGTGTTTCATGATTCAAACCCCTCATCGAGACCGGATAACCACGTGCTTTCCACGTCGTTACTCCGCAATGCTTCATTTAGCCCCTGCCGGTAGTAGGCAGAGAACTTTTCGAGAATATTGAGTTGCTGCCGACTGAGTAGCTGCGGTAGTGGCATGGATTTTTTCTGGCTTTGCATGTCCAGAATCATTAGTCGAGATGCCACGGTATCTAACAAGGCGGAATCCCAGTCCGACTCTTCGCCGGCCAATTGAGCCATCTTTATTTGGCCTGCACGCGCACTGCGGAAGTGAAAGCCGATAACGCCTTGGCTTACTTCACTAGCAGGTTCCATTCGGGAACGATTTTCAGTCATCCGAAAAGCAATAGTTCGGGTGAAGTTTCCCAATATTCCATTGATAAAACGCGTATCACCAATGCCGCTTAGCCGAGCCTCTAGGCCTTCGAGCATAGCGGCCGATTCCGGCGCAAAACCATCGTTGATCAAAATGTGCTTGCGGCCGTCTTCAGTCCGTAAGTCCTGACGAGCGATACTGACAATGGCAGAGAATCGCTCAGCCAGAATGCTAACAAGCACAGGACCTTCCGGATTCCATGGAAATAAAGCTTTCCGATTTTTCTGCCAAAATTGCTCAATTACATCTCTGGTCTTTTCAAACTCGGCCCAGTGCCGCGCATTCCCCTTCAGAGGCACCATTTCCCGGTCAATGAACAACGGGGTGTCGATCAAAATCAAGTTGGCAGAACCACCCTGATTTAACAGTCGCTCGACAAGGGCATAGCAGTGCCTCATCTCAACCAAGTCCAAGCGCTTTCTCTGGGCTTCGAAATCTATGTCGTCTAACTCTGATACTGAATCGGACCCAGCTGTGCCGACCTTATTGTCCTGAATGGTGAGATCTGTCCGCACAGCGGCGGATGCGTAGATAAACCCCCCCAGAGCACGGTGAATGCATGAGTGACTCGCAATGCCTGAAACTGTGAGGTTGACGACAGCTGGCCGCTTGACCCCCTTAATTAAGCCGGCATCCCGAAACATGGGGGCCACATGTTCAATATCACGAATCTGTTTGAGCAAACGCCCAGCACTGCCCGGCAATCCCAGCTGACTATCAATAGCCAATGCTTGCGCAAGAGTTTTTGCTTTCATTGGCTAGGCCTCCTTTCTCAAGCTTTCGGCAAATCCCCAGTATCTACACCCCATCAGATAGACTAATCCCTGCTCAGTTAATCCATGTTCATTGATCAGTCCGGCATTTCTAAGGCGAACCATGCTTTCCGGCAAATCGAAGCTGGCCAAGTTCAACAGCGGCACGGCATATGTCTTCAACCTGCTTAGCATGCCCTCGGCTGTCGCGACATTGAATCCGTAACAGCACACCAACACGGTGACATCCTCAGGTCGTATCGCATTATTTTCTTGGGGCTTTATTTCTTCGGAATTAACAGAGGCCAACCCACAATGCCGCTCAATATTGGCCAGAAAGTCATGAACCAACGACGCCTGATCCAACAAACTGATGGACCAAAGCGGTAGTGTTGTGGCAGCGATCAGGCCGCTATTGGAGTGTACCTTCCAATAGCGTGTATGGCCGGTCAGCTCCCCCGGCGTCATTTCCCCTGTACAAGCGCCATCTATCCCACGCAGATTGAACGCCACCTCGTCCTCTAGCATGCTAGCAAGCGATGCCTGTTTGGCGGCAAGTGAATTGGGCTGGGCCACCTCAACCACCCAGTCCAGAAAATGAAAAATACTCCCTTCCTGGTAAGGCGGCACCAGCAGCAGTGAACAACCGGGTTGGCGTACCCAGGCTGCACATTCCTCCTGAGTCTCTCCCGAGGTTTGCAAAGCTTCGCCGGTCATCAACACAAAGCCGGTCTTCGGCAAGCCAAGCTGAGACGACCGGGAGATTCCCAGCAAGCTGGCCAAGAAACGCCCTCTGCGGTGTCCCTGCAATTCCGAGGTCAAATAAAGCTTCATGCATCCCCCCCGAAATAGAGCTTCATTTTCAGAATGCCCTTGTCCACCAAAGCCTCTTGAGCTGGTTGCGACAGTACTGGGCTTTTGCCCTCTGCTATCGCCTTCGCCAAATCTTGCCAACTCCCGAAGTCAAGACCTGTCCCGCTTAACAACTGAGTCGCTTTGGCTTCCCACTGCAATTGCTGCACATCTATCGTCACATGCAGCTCATGCAAGGTGAGTGGAGATACGTTGCTTAGGCTAATTGCTGCTGGCGCAGCTTCGTTGCAAGCACTGAACAGTGGCATCAGCACTGGAAGATAGCGCTTATTGGTCTGACTCACCAAGGTCTCGCGATGCGACAGGATCGTGTTTTCAACCTTGCTGATGGCGCCACCAACGCTGTGCAACTGAGAGTGAATGGGGTTGAGCAAACGGTCAGGGATGTCGCGGATGGCAATGAACTGTCCCTTGCGTGCTTGTTCGCGAAACTTCTCACGCTCGTTCTTGGCCAAGTCAGCCAAGTCCTCAAACGCATCGCCAATCAACACCAGTTTTTGAGCGAGCACTGCTAGCTCTTGTGCGTGTTCTGACGCGGAGTAGTCCGCAGGCATGGGCTCCAAAACGCGCGCAGCCTCTGCACATCGTGTTTGCAATTCCGTGAGGTACCCGTTGACCTCAACAAATTTTTTCTTGCCCGCTCGATAGCTACTGGCAATGCAGCCAAGGTTATCGGCCAGCCCCAAAGCCGCTCCATTGTCGATATTGACGCCCGCTTCCTCGGCGAGCAAACGCAGGCGCTCCGCAGCCTTGTCCAATTGAAGTGAGCGCAGGTAATGCAGCAAGGTGTCTGAGCTAGCAGTACCCTCTGCCGCCGCAGTGCCGCTGGCGTTGTATTGCTGCAAAGCCCCATCAAGAATGTTGGTCACCGTATGCAGCGACAGGGTGAACAAGCTACGCGGGAACAAAGCCAGATTCTTTGCATCAGCTTCGATGTCGGTGATCAGATGATCGATGCCTTGCTTGATTTGAGTTGCCGCCTTCTCCACGTAATCTGCAAAAAGCCGGGCCTGCTCGATGCGCTGATAGAGCGATTGGCGCTTATCGTCGAGGCGCAGGGTATTGATATTGCCCAAGGTGATGTCAGGCACGGCCTCCGGTTTAACACCCGTAACGCGCTGCAGCACTTCAAAGCGCCCGGCAAGCAAAGTGGGCATCTTGCGAGCAATTGCAGACAAATCATCGGTGCCTTGCAAAGCGAGCACCTCTTCGCTGACCTTCAGTGCGTCAAAGGCGGAGCGAGCCGCTTTGAGCAATTCGTGCGCTTCCACCGTTTCAGTGCCGGTGGGTGACTTGCCCAAGGGTGCGAAGAGCCCAGGGATGCGGTCATAGCCGAAAACACGTTCCAACTTGGTAACCACAGCCTTGTAGCCGTCAGCACCGTTGCCGTTAAACCAGTTCTGCGCCTCGTTGATGGCGTTATCCAGCTTGGCCCGTGGCAGACTTTTCCATTTGGCTGTTGCGGCCGTGGCATCTTGCAGCTGCAACAAATGCAACTCCCCGCACCACCACATCCAATCATCGAACACGTTCTTGGCGGTCACGTTAGCATGTTGCAAGTAGCCCCAGTACCAGTCGCGCTTGGCCTTCTCCAGTGTCCACTCCTGTGTGCTGGCAGGGTTTGCTATATGTGCCAAGAAGAAGGGAAACTTGGCTTGCGCCTGCTGTGGGTTGGCCAAATCGCTAAACAAGCCTGCATGCTCATCCTTCGTAAAACCCAGGCTGAACAGCCTGCTTGGCAAGGCCAGGCGCTGCATCAGCGATGCGACTTCTTCGGCATCAATGTCGTGCCTGGTTTCCAGATCATTCAGACCAGACAGGGTCGGCTCCTTGAATACAAACAAGGTCCAGGCCTGCAGCAACAGATCGCGATCTTGCACGTTGATCTTGCCGGTTGGCTTGAGCGGCCAAGCAATTAAGCCGCGCTCATTCAAGCGGGCACGCCATTGGTGGATCGCTTGATAGGCAAAGTCGCGCAGGGCGTTGAGCTTGTTCTTGAATTTGCTGGTCAGTCGCGCCTCATCCAGTACCAAGCCCTTGCACTGCTCGGGCGAGAGGCCGATGCGTTCCAGCTGGTCCACTTCGCTGGGGTTCAGGTAATAGAGCAGTAGATCGTCTTTGAGCTTTTCGCTGACATCGCCCCGGTTGTACTGCTCCATCAAGTGAGTCGATGCCGTGAATGCCATCACCGGGAAGCGGCCTTCATCAGCATGGCGCGTTGTCGCCAATTGATGCAGGCGGTCCAGCTCCTCACGGTTGTTCACCCAGGCAAACCAAGCCAGATTATCCGGGTGCAGCTTCAATCCCTCGCAATACAACAAGCCACCACGCTGACCTGCGCCTTGCCCACGCGGGCTGGTTTGAATGTAGAGATTCTCTTTGTTGGAGAGGCTGGTCTGTGCGTACTGCCAGTTCTTGTCCAGCAAACGCATCAAACCCATCAGACGTGCCGTCCAGCGCAGACCAGGGCTGTGACCGCTGGCCTGCAAGAAGTGCTTCATCGCGGCTTCGTGCACAGCCGCGTCCGCCGGGTCGCGGAAGATCATCGAATTGTGTTGCTGGTTGCGATAGCGCAAGTCCAGTCGCAGCAACATGGCCACGCTAGGGCCAATATGCGTGGCCTCTTCATTCGGAATGAACTGGTCGCCACCAATCAGCTTCTGCCACAGTGCGTCGGCGGCAAACTCCACCGCCGGGTGGTCGTAGAGCAAACTCAATAGATGCTTGAACTCCCCGCGCGACAGCGGCATCAGCAGCACATCTTTCTCGGCCTCATTGATGGCAAAGGTACGCAGGTTTTGCAGCAAGGCAGTGAGGCTGAGTGCCTGCTCGACAGCGGGGTACAGCCATTCGTCCTTTTCTCGTTTGAACTTGGCCTCTTCCAGCGCCTGGCGGCATTGGAACGCGTCAAAAGGTATCCTGCGATACAGGCTGGCGACTGGTTCGCCATCCTCATTGGTCAGCTGCAACAGCTCTTTGCAGCGCGCGGATGCGGCATCCAGTGATACAGGCAGTTGGCCGTACAGCAACGACTGTGCGATGGCACGCAGATCGTGATCACCAGTCTTGATGCCATCGATGGCGTGCTTGTCCAGCACATGTTCAGCGACACGGCCAGAGCTCTCAATCACCGCATCGAACAGCACGCCCATATCGGTGACTTGCTTACCCACTGCCGCGTACTGAGCCAGCACCGCATCCACATTGGCCATGATCACGTTGAACCAACCAAAGTTGGCTCCGCTCATGGCATAGGCGGCTTCAACCAGCCCTATAGGGTAGTCGTGTGCCAACTTGCGCTCGACCTTGAGCTGGGCCACATAGTCAGACACATCGGCAAAGGCGTTGTGCTCCAGCTCCACCAGCTCAAAACGGCGAGCGACAGATTGAATCTCCCGCAACTGCTGGCCCAGCAAGGGCGAGCACAAAGCCACATAACGCAGCCAAGGCAGCTTGCGTCGCGGGTCCTCCTCCTTGATGGCTTTGCCAATCAGACGGATGGCTTGGCCATCGAGGCGCTTGGCGTCGTCTTGCTCCAATCCAAACGTGGCTGCCTCGGCCACGGTTTCCAGCTCGTCCAGCACTACCAGCACATAGCCGATGCCAAATTTTTCCAGATAGCTGTAGGCAGTCTGCACCAGGCGCACTACCAAGCCTTCTTCTTCGTAGAGTGCCTCCTCAGAATGGGCCTGATCCAACTGCAGGCATTGCGCCAGCTGCTGCGGGTCGAAGCCTGCCGGATTCAAACGATGCAGCGCCTGCTCGGCAATCTTGCTCTGAATCGAACCATCAAACTTGCCGGTCGCCAGCGGCAACAGCGCCCTGTAAAGCCCAAAACCAAACCAGTTGTCTGAGTTCTGGTAGTCGGAAGCCACTTGCGAATAGCGGATATACAGCGCCAGGTACTGATCTTGCGTGGCCTGATCAAACAGCTTTTTATCTTCCAGCTGCGCGCCGTCTTCGCGCACAAACCAGCCTTTAGAGCAATCATTGATCTGGGCGATCAGCTCATGCCCCAGGCGCGATTTACCGCGCCCCCATTCCGCCTCCACCGCAAACACATGGGCAAAGTTGTCCGCATCCTGATCCACCGTGTGGATGAAGGTGCGATAGCGTTTAAAGAAGCGACTCTGACCAACCAACGGATCACGCGGCGGATAATCGGAAACACCGGTGGCTGCCCAGCTATGGAGACGGGCCAGGTCGACAATATCGGCGGCGGTAAGCTGATCGTTTTTATTCATGCAGTAGGTTCCCCCTGAACCACATACGCCGCCTCCGGTTCGCGGACGGAACGGTGTTGATAGACTTTCTTGTAGTCCTGATACAGTGCCTCGGCAGCCAAGCGTGCGGCCTGCCACAGCAACTTGCCAGTGCGGTTGAACACCCGGCTCGCGGGCAGGCTGTAACACTGATCAGAAAACTGCGGATGAATCTGGAACTGGCCTAGTTGGCTACTAGCCCCGTCCTGATAACGCCAGACCGCGTGCTTGAGCAACAAGCCCACCAGCGGTGACAGTTGCGCATTCAACTCTACAGCAGCGGGCTGCTGCGGAAAGCAGGCCACACCTAGCCTTCCCAGCATGCCCAGCAGTACGTCGGCCAGCGTGCCACAGCGCACCTCGTCGCCCTCAGTGCCAATCACTGTGACGGCAATTTCAGCAGGTGCAAAAGCGTTCTGACCTGCAGTCAGCTCCAGTAGTAAACCGCCGCGGTTTTCTGCTCGCCAGGCATCCTGCGCAAACACCAGCATGGCTAGCAGCAGCGCCCAGGGCTGGGCCAACACCCAGCGCATGACGGTCTGATCATCGGTGATAACGGGCGCAATGCCCCCCGGCAAGATCACTTGCGCATCAATGGTTGGCTTTTGATCGGCAAGGTCCAGTACAACGGGCAAAGCCAACAGTCTTCCCGTTACCCAATTCTGCTGCGCATAGATGCCGCTGGCGTCCACCTTGGGTAACGGAGGGAGCGCATCGGCAAACGCGGCCAACTGGGCGGCGACAGCCAGAAGACGCACCAGTGCAGGCATTGCTGCCGCCTGCTCAAAGCTCACACCCAGTAACTCCCGCTCAAGCGCAGCGTAGGGACTGGCAGTGAGTCGCGCGCTTTCCAATGCCGATTCCACCCAAGCAGCGGCTGGTCCCAAGCTAGATACTAATTCCACCAGCGGTGCGCTCCCCTGGGCCGCCGTTACGGCAGCCGATTGCGCAGCCATTAGCCCTGCCTCTTTACAGCGCGCAGCGGCAATCGCCAGCCATGCATCGCACACCTCGGACTGCTGTGCCAGGAGAGAACAGAGCAGCTCGGCGTCAGACGCCAAGGCCGGGCGCACGGCCAACAGGCGCTGGCTAATGATCCAACCCGTGGCAGGGGCCTGATGATCCTGTGCACCAGCGCCAGCCACCGCGCCACCAGCTTCTTTGCCATGACCTTGGTCGCCGGTCCCAACTGCCGCTAACGGGTGAGCCAGGTTGCAGAGCAGCGCAGAGATGTCGAACTCATAGTCAACAGCAGCCATATACCCCGTCGAGAGCAAGGCGCGTAAGCGCGGGATCAAGGCGGCTGTTTGCGTCAGGGAAGTGGCATGGGGGCTGGTCATCAATCCCCCTCGACTTGCGTCAACAGGTGGTAAAGCTCGTCCAGATCACCAAACAGCGCCGGGCCTTGACCATCGATACCATCAGTATTCAATCGGTTCAGAATAAAGCGATCCAGTCGGTCGTTGCCCGCTTGCAGTGCCTTTTCGGCAGTGAGCAATTCAGCTTCGGTGAGTTGGCCTTCGATCAGGGCTTCCACAAGGAGTTTTGCGGCATTGGTCAGCTGCGTTGCGACTTCGCAAGCTTTGCCTGCCTGTGTAAGCTTCTCGTCGCAAGCAAACCACTCTTGTTTGTCTACATCAGCAACATCTGGGACATAGATATCCAGTAGCGCCATGTCATCCGGGTAGGAGTGCGCCGTAATGCCGCGAATGGTCGACTGAATCTGCACATAGCCCAGCTTGGTCAGCAAATAAGCCCGAACGTAAGAAGCAGGAACCTGATTGCGATCGACGCGAAGTGTCATAACTTCCGTGGAGGGCAAAATCGCAGCTTCTGAATGAACAAAGGTCAAGTCTTTGCCTATGTAACTCTTGTTGTGCGCAGCGTTGCACATCAGGATGTCATAGGCCTTGATAAACTTTTCCTTTTTGCCGGGCGCTTCAACATCTCTTGGAATGCCACCCAAAAACGAAGAAGAAAGATTTGTCACGGTGATTTGTTTGCATGAGTTTGACGAGTCTGTCTCAGGCTGAGTTTGGCCGTTATAAACAGTTGCACACAACTTTCCGAGCTGCTTGAACTTGCCTTTATGCAAGCGCAAATATTCATCAACGACGCCTGGGTAAAAATGAGCATCCAAGCGTTCACTCATACGCACAGGTGAAACAACTCGCACTCTCTTGGAAAAATCGAGGCCCATTTGCTGCGGGACAAGCTTCTGGTGGTATTGGTTGACGTGAGTCTCAGACAACTTTGCCCAAGCCCGCAGCCGCTCAGCTTGGCGGACTTTGTCGCCGATGTATTTTTGAACTAGCGCAGATGGGCTTGCGATACTAATTTCGCGTATGTCCTCCAGATTTATTCCAGCTTGAACCGAACCTGTGATATAACGATCAAACTGTAAAGTTCCTACAGCACTTCTGATGAATGCCCAAACGTAGTACACATCAGCTTTCGTCTCATCAACGACAATTCTCGCAGTATGGCGGCCAATATTTGATTCGGGTGTGTCAGACGGGCAAATGGCTGCTTTTCCAGCATATCCACCCATGGCAACCAAAAGATCTCCCGGCTTTATGTGCGAGCCTTTAAAAGCCTGATGCTGATCCTTCGATACACGCTGCAATCCCTTGAAGTTAATGCCGGGGTCATCAAATGCTGCGATGGTCACCATCAACGGAGAGGCTTCATCGTCGACAAAACTGGGCATGTCAATGCCGCGACGAATAGGCACTAAGCGCTTTCGCATTTCCTCAAGAGTCGATACGTTCCCGAAGGAAGCGATTCTTTCGGCATTTTTCACATAATCCGTACCGTAGTACTCTGCATCAAGTCGAGCGGAATTTAAATTTGACGATGCAACCCTGCTAAATTGCCCCATCACTCACCCCGCTTATAAGCGCCAACAATTTTGTCGAGGTCATTCGGTACACCGGCCGAGTAGTCCTCAATATTGTTTTTCACCACATAGCCCAGCGTTTCTGCCACGGCCATGAACACATCGCCTTGCGGCTCAGGCAAAAACTGCTCGGGGTGTTCTCTGCTGGCATGGCGTTTTTGCAGATACAGCACCGAGGTCTTCGCACCCGTGCCCGAGAGCTTGAAGGTGTCCGCCGGCAAGGAGAGCACCGCCTTGACGATGGCCTTGCCGCCGACGAACTGCCCCGTTTTTTCGTCCTTGGTCCCCATGATGTACTCGCGCACATAGCGGTCGCCAGAGTTACACAGCACACCGTCGGGCAACACGATCAGTAGGCGGCCACCGGGACGCAGTAGTTGCAGGCAGCGGTCGATGAACAGCACGGCGGGGTCGATGGTTGCACCCACCGGCTTCCAGTTGCCTTTGCCATCGGGCTTGCTGCCCAAGGCCAAACCACTGGTGGTGGGGAACAGCTTGTAGACCGCCTTTTTACCGGTAGAAACGTTGCGCAAATCGGTGCGGTAACCGGGCCACTTGGGGCTGCCATCGTCATCGAGGTAGAGGTTGCCTAGGTCTTGCCAGGTTTTCTTAACGTAATCGTAATAAGCAACGTACTCAGATTTGAGTTCCGCGGGGCGGAAGCCGCCGAGGATCTGTTCCATTTCGGCTTCATAGTGCTGTTTGGCCTCCTGCTCCTTGGCACCAAACTTTGGCGTACCAAACGGCGGGTTGGTGCAAATCAGGTCAAAACTATTGGGTTTGAGAAGTTTGGTCGTGAGCGAGTTGGCCCAAAAAATCTTGGCCTTTGGCGCACCTTGCAATGCCATATTGACGCGAGCAAGGGTCACCATGTTTTCTGCTGAGTCAGAACCAACGAAGCTGTTGGCCAACAGATCTGCAATGAACTGCTCCTTCTGGCCGTCTGAAACCCCACCCAACTTGCTAATCAAATTCTTGAGATGGCTAAGGGCAACCGAGCCAAAGCCATAGGAGCCACAAGTAGGGTCACAGTAGCGAAACTGATCAGAAGTCAGTCGCTCCATAACCTCGTTGTCATTCGCTATGTCGTGCATAGCGATTTCCAGCATGGCCTGCTTGACCGGGTTAGGCGTCAGGTATTGACCCAGACCACCTTTCGATTCGAATTTAGCGCGCAGGAAAACATCGAACACACGCCCCAGCAGATCCGCGGGCATGTCCCGCAAAGATCCATGCTCTTTGACGACCTGCCCCTGGTTATTCGTGACTTGGCCAAGATCCTGGAAAACCCGCAGCAAGGTTTCGTAGTTTTTCCAATTGCTCAGATGAAGATCTTTGTTTTTCCCGACAAAAATTGGCTCTTGAGTGCCGTCTTCCAAGGTTATGACGTAGTCCGGGTGATCGCGAAACTCTGCGAACGCAGATTTGATCTGTTCAACCGCCAGATCCTGGTGCTTGGCAACATAGGCGTAATTGAAGACCTCCTGAAAGCTCAGGATTTTTCCTTCATGCTTAAACGTAAGGGCTGGGTCATGACGCACCCGGAAAGTCTCAAGGAAAAGGATTTTTGAGACTTCGGAAATGATGTCGTTTTTATTGCCAATACCTCGATCTTTATCGATCTGATAGACGCGCTCGTGAAAGTTATCCAGGCCCTTCATAAGACGGGTATAGGTCTTCATTGCCCAACGGAAGGTTGGGACCTTTTCTAGCTGTTTGTGCTCCCTGATCAACTCTAGTGGTGGCACCGAGTCGACCGAGTGGGTACCTGCGCCACCAAACAAACTGAAGTGAGCGACATTACTGTCATCCTGAAGATGCACAAAAATCGGCCACTCGTCCCCATTGACACTTGCAAGTAGGTCATAGGCAAGCAGATCAAGTTCGTCCTCTTTGGAATAATTCCAATGGCCTTTATCAAGACCTATCAACAAGATTGACGGTGTTCGATTACCTTCCACTGAGCCCCAGATCAAACCTGCTTTCACGAAATCGTGATCGCTATTCAGCGGGGTGTGCTCGGTGTAATCGCTGTATTTGGTGCGGATGGCTTGGTAGCGTTGATCCAGTGTTTGTTCGGTTGCCATGGGTTCTTCTGTCCTGTGTATCCGTTAAGCCAGCTTGAGTAGCGGGCCTTTTAATTCGAGTCGAGCATCTTGTTGTGCTGCACTGCGCAGCATCGGCTCGGTGACCACCCAGCCTGTCGGCAATTTGCTGATGAGCTGGGCCAAGGGCATTGGTCGACCCGCCTTTTGCAGTAGCGCCACCATTTCGTCGGCCAGGCTGGAGGCGGCATGGCCTGGCCCAGCATTGAGAGACCACGCTAGTTCACCACTGGGCAATTCACAGCGTTGCAAGGACGGCGTACAGGCCAGCCATAGGCTCAACTGCGCACGACTCCATCCCAGCTGATGCCATTGCGTGCCATGGTCCACCCACAACTGGTCCAGTGTGACAGGGCCGGATTTCATGCCCCGCCGAACGACGCCTAAAAGATCAAAGCGAGTCATGCAGCCCCTCCGCCGATTGGGTGGGATGTCGGGGCTCGATAACCTGGGGCAAGCGTTGCATTTGCAACGCCATAAAGCGCCAGATGGTCCTTTAGCCAGAGCCGGTACTCATGCCCACGCAGGCTGTGGTCAGGAGAGCAGTCCACACTCCATCGACGCAGAATGTATCCGGCTGTCGCGGCACGCAGCTTCATCCGCAGAACGCCGCCCTGTATGCTGTAGTCCATCTCGGTGATCTCTGGTCGAGGTTGATCCGGGTGTGGCACCAACTCCAGCTCGACGACCCGAGTCCATTGAATGTCTTGGTCGTTTCTCTCGTGCGGCGCTACCGACAGTCCCTTGAGCACGGCAGGGCTTTTGATACGGGTTATGACGAAATCCCGGAACTCCTGAGATTTTCGGTCGAAGGCTCGAACATGCCAGCGGAGGCCGTTATCGATCAACGCGAACGGGATAATCTCTCGCTCAGTGTGGCCACTGGAGATGGAGTGGTACTCAATGCCAAGCGGGCATTGCTGGTGAATTGCCCGGGTCACGCTCGCCAGTACATCCAGATCTGGGTAGCTGAGGCAAAACGGGCGCTCGCTGATCACCCAGGCGCTGATATGCATGGGCTCTCCGTCACCGAAACCTTGAGTCAGCCAGGACATTACTCGGCCTGGGGGGAAATCAAAGACCGGCCGGAAATTCGTGCCCAGACCGTAAGCCTTCGCTTTGGCGTCGTAGTCGATGTTGCCGGAAGCGATCTCTTTGTACAGAGCCAAGTCCCGTGTGGCGGCGGCAGATTGGATGCCAAACCGCGACACTAAGTCCTGACGGCGAATCTCCCCGATGAAGCGTATGCGCAACTCTACAAACGCGAGACGGTCACGTTGCGGTTGGGTCAAGTCGGTAAGTTGTGTTATTGACATCCTGACTAGCTCATCCAGTTCGGCAATGGTTGGTTCACCTTAGCGCGAAGGCATATTAGTCACCCAATGGATCTAGTGTCGAGTCTTAATAATGCATACATTAGATGCATTATGATTACCATTGCGTGACTGGAATTGGCTAGATCATCCTCCTGCGGGGGGCCTTGGAGACGCGGTGGGTGCCAGTCAGGGACAAGATGGGGAAAGAAATGGATCAAATGGCCAAACCGCACATCAGCGGCTCGTACACCGCGAACCTGCTTGGAAACATCAGAAGCCACCTGGCGGGACTTCAAGGCTATGACGTCATGGCCCTTGAACTTATTCAGAACGCGGACGACGCGAAAGCGGAGTCGGTGTTTTTTGACGTCACCGATCAGGGGCTCGTTGTATTTAATAGCGGTCAATTCACCTACTGTGGCGGCCTGGACAGGCCGTGCGCCTATCTTGCCGAAGGTAACTATAAGTGTGACTACCACCGAATCACGGATGTCGGCAGCGGTGGAAAGCTCACTCGTGGTGAGAACATTGGCCGCTTTGGTATCGGCTTCGTCTCGACCTATCAGGTCACGGATCACCCAGAGATCCGATCCGCTGGGATCAAACTGACATTGCATCCCGAAAAAGGGCAATGGTCCATCGAACCACTCCAGCAACCCGAGGGCACCACTTTCTTCTTGCCCTGGGCAGACGACCCGAATACTGAGGCACGCTTGGCGCTCGGGGTGTCACACGTCAGCACCGCACACATTGATCAGCTCGTCGACGATTTTCAAAAGGTCCTGCGCAAAAGCTTGCTGTTCCTGAGGCATGTTCGGACTGCAGAGCTGCGGCGAAATGGCGAACTGCTGTTGGCTTGCGATCTGGAGCGCGGGGACGGGTCGGATCTGATCGTTAGTTTTCGCCCGAGTGGTGAGGTGGAGCAGTGGCACATCTTGCGGGCTGATGCTGCGGAGTCTGCGGCTCGCCTGTATGCCTCACACCCCCGACTTGAGTCCCTTGGTCGAGGCACCAAGATCAGCATTGGCTTGAGGATCGATCCCGAGCCGCTCGCCGAGGGACTGCTCTACGCGTTCCTGCCAACCGAACAGTCGACCGGTCTGCCTCTGCATATCAATGCAGACTTCTTTCCAGAGTCTGATCGAAAGGCCGTGATTTTTGCTGGGCACCAGCATGAACAGGCCTGGAATGAGATGCTCATTGATGTCGCGGCAACAGAGCTGGCCAGAGATCCCGAAGGTCTTCTCACGATGCTCGGCGACGTTCAGTTTTGGCAGATCATGGCGCGAACGTTTGATTTGTCGAGACCGTCAAATCACCCGGCTTGCTTCAAGCGGTTTTGGGAGCGGATGCTGGCCACAGCCCCTCAAGCTCGCATTGCTCCTGCACAGGATGGGGGGGTTCACGTTCCCAGCGGCGTATTCTTCCCTGATAAAGCACTGAACTCTGCTCAAGTCAGTGCATTGAAGGAAGTTGGCGGCCAAGTCATCACCGAGGATTTGCGGCCGTTCAGAACGGCAGTCAATCAGTTGGGCGCCCCATTTCTGACATTTGAACGCCTTGTTGGGCTGCTTGAACAAGCCATGTCACCACAGGCGGCTGGCGCACCACAGGTGGAAGAGGAACGCCTTGGGGGCTTCTATCGTCCGCTATGGGGAATGATTAACGAGTTGTTCCCAGAGGCAATAACGCCCCCTCCAGCTACGAAGGCAGCCATTCAGCGGTTGCAGGCAATTCCCTTTGTTGTCACGGAAGACCTGTACGCCGTTACGATCAGTCAATCCTTTGTCGCGCCCGCTGCGCTGGAAGCTGGGCGGGTAGCGTCGCTAATGCCAAGGCTGGCTATTGCATCGCGCCACGTATTCGGATTCCCCAAGATCGCACGACAAATTCGACAACTTGAGCTCGGTGCTGTTGTCCGCCACATCGGCTCGTTGTGCGCCACCGATGCCATCGAGGATGTCATCGGCGTTGAGCAAGGAGAGTTGCGTGACCTGTATGCGATGTTTGCTGATCTGGATCGCTGCGGCGATGTTGACGTCGCGGTGTATCAGTCGCTTCGAAATCTGCCAATCTGGCTTTCAGGCCGAGGTCTGATCAAAGCGTCACAAGCGCTATTGCCGGGGAACTTCACCGACCCTACTGGCCAGGCCGATCTTCTAGAAACCTCAGTTCTATCTGCTTCCGCGAGAGAGTTCGTGTCGAGCAAACTCGGCGTTCAGACGCAGACTATTGAAGCGTTCGTACAAAATGTCTTGCCGAGATTCTTCAATGAGGAAGGACCTCTGGATGCATCCAAGTACGTCCGCCTTATTGGCGAAATAGCCAACTATCCGGCGCTCGTGAATGATGAAAGCATCCGTCGGCTATTGGGTGCACTGCCGATCGTGCCGACGCAGGACGGGAATTGGTCGCGACCCACGGAAACTTACAGACGCACCGATGATTTGGTGAGGATCCTTGGCGATGCTACGAGTCTTTGGCTCGACACCAGTCGTGTGCCAAACACCCGGTCGGTCCACTCTTTCATTGAGAGCATTGGACTTCGTCGCTCCCCCATGGCAGAGCATCTGGTTGAGCGGATGCTTTTCATCGCAGAAAACTTCCTGCCGACCGAAGATGCAAAAAGAGCCAGCAGCGAGGCCTTCTATGTCCTGTGCGACCGGTTCGATGAATGGAAGGAACAGTCGTTTTTTCAGGACGCCATAAGCAGTCTCAAAAGATCGGTATGCTTCCCCGCGATTGATGACGAGGACTGGTATCCCGCGAACTCTCTGTATGCGCCTTACCGTGCCGAAGCCTTCTCATCACAAGCGTCAGTGCTCGACTTTCGGAATATGGCAAGACTCAACCGGGACTTGCTGAAGAAACTGAACGTTGCGCTGGAGCCAGAAACTTCGCTGATCATCAATCACCTTCGGCATTGCGTAGCAAAAAAATCACCAGCACCTTTCACCACGTATCAGATACTCAACGAGAGATCGAAAGACGAAGGCTCTTCCATTTCGACGCTGTCCGGGGAACCGTTCATCTTCATCGAAAGCCAGAAAAGCTATGTGAGATCCAATCAACTTTTCTGGATGCCTCAGCAGCTTGGGCGCTATGCGTTCACCATTCCAGGCAACCTCGAAGCGTTCAAGCCCTTGTTCAATGCGATCGGGGTAAAGAATGCCCCCGAAGGTCGGGACTACGTCGACATCCTGCTGGACATTGTTGCTGAGTATTTCGAGCAATCGAAGCCCATTACAGGGGCAGATCGGTCTGTTTACGAAGCCTGCCTTATCGGCATTGCTACCTCAGATGAACGCGAAGAACTGGGTACCTCGGACATTCGAAGACTGCAGGAAGCGCCGTCGATACTGAACCTGATGGAACAACCAACGCACCCAGACGAAGTGCTTCTTCAAGACAGTGAATGGCACGCAGGTTTCTTCAACGGTGAGCTTGACTTGGCGCTGTGCAAACCCGCCCCGGAGCTGTGGCCGATCCTTGAGAAGATCGGCGTTAGGCGGCTCAGTGAGAGCGCTGAGGTCGCACTTGAGTTCGTTGATGGTCAAAAGGCAGAGGAACCGCAGCTTGCCGAGAAGCTGATGGAGCGTATCGGCATCCTTGCCCGATTGCTCCACGACAAACCGACCACGGTCCAGAAGAAGATTCGAGAAGCAATTTGGAAGCTGAAGGCCATAAGCCACGAAGTTGTCCGTGTTCAATCGTCTGTTTGCGTCGTTGGGGATGGAGACGCGGTTCCGCCGAGATTGTCGGAACCTAAACGCACCCAAGCGTTTTACGACATAGAGACGCACCAGTTGATCGTGGAGCGGCCAGTGGTTGATCGGAGTTGGCCGCATGTTCTGAATGCCATCTTCCACCAGCTGATGCCGGAAGAGTCAGGCAACGAAATACTGAAACTCACTGGCATGGCGGGGCCACGGATGCGGATGTCAGTCGAGGAGGCTCATCAAGATCTAACAGACTCGGGTTTTCCGCATCTCGAAGCAGAGGAGGACTCCAGCCCAGAAGATGATTTGACCTCGTCGAGTTTGGACGATTTGGGAGGTACGACAGAGCCGGGGGGCCTGCCAGAGAGCAAACCGGATGGCGCGTCAGTCGATGTGACAAAAGGTGGAGAGCTCGCACTGGTTAGGCCTGGTACGAATGAGCCGACAGGTTATTCGAATGCTCCTCCCAAGAATGTGCCGCCGCCCAATAAAGGGCGTCCACAGACCGGTTCTAACGACGCACGAGAAATGGATGTACCTGATGGTGACCGGGCTACTGGGCAAGACCACAGAACCGATTCGCCGATTGGCAGCGCGGAGCGCGCTAAGAGACCGCGTCCAAAGCACAAGGAGCAATGGGATCGACGACTGCTTTCTTATGTTCGAAGAAGGCAGGTGGAGTTTCCCGATGCGGACGAGCAGGAAGGTCCGTCTGAACACAACCTTACCGTTGAGGTTATAGCTCGCGCAGCTGTCTGCGCCTATGAAAGGTCCCGGGGACGCGTCGCCGAACAGATGCCCCAAACCCACCCGGGCTACGACATCATCAGCCGAAATCCGTTGACAGGCGAAGACCGTTTCATCGAGGTGAAGGGCGTCAACGGCGAGTGGAATCAGACAGGTGTGGGTTTGTCCAGGCTGCAGTTCAGCAACGCCCAAGACTACGGTGATCGCTACTGGTTGTACGTGGTTGAGTTTGTTTCTGACCCTGAGCACACCCGCGTTCACGCCATTCGCAGTCCTGCCACGCAGGTGACATCGTTCATGTTCGACGGCAACTGGCGCGATGCTGTTGCAGAGGAGCGCGATGACCCAGCACTTGCATTTATCGCGGGAGCAAGGGTCACACACCAGCACTTTGGCATTGGGCGAATTGAATCAATGGATTTGCGAGGTTCAACTCGTGTGATGTCCATTGAGTTTGAGACCAGCGGTCGACGCACGGTCACTTTAAATCTGCAGACGATGACGGTGGTTGAAGATACCGATGACAACGATCATTCCTGAGCTGACCGACGCCCAATTGTCGGAATTGCCATCCCAGGCGGAGGCGAAGGTCTATCGCGCGCTCAGGGACGGGCTTCCTCGAGACTTTGTTGTCTTCTTCCAGGTAGGGTGGGTCTTGCGCCGAGAGGAAGAGCAAGCGAAAGATGGCGAAACCGACTTCGTCATTTGCCACCCGGATCTCGGGTACGTTTGCGTTGAAGTTAAGGGCGGCGGTGTTGGGTTCGATTCCAGCAGCGGGGACTGGTTTTCCGTTGACAGGCACCGTCATAAACACGCAATCAACAACCCAGTCAGTCAAGCGCTGAAAGCCAAATATTCGATCCGGTCCAAGCTGAGTGAACATCAGCGATGGCGGGATCTGTCGCTCGCCAACGTCCTCAGAGGCCATGCGGTGTTCTTTCCAGATGTTGGCGATGCGAATGCGCTCAGTCGCCCCGATATGCCAACCGCGCTGATCGGATGCGCCAAAGATCTTCATGACGCCAAAGCTTGGGTCGATACCGTGTTTGCCTATTGGGGCAACAACGCATCGGGATTCACCCCCATGGGCAGGCGCGGTGTTGACGTCTTCCGCGAAGTGTTCGCTCGATCATTCGAGGTCGCTCCGCTGATGTCTTCTCAATTAGCCGATCAAGAAGCGCGACGACTGACTCTCACGAAGGACCAGATTCGCGTGCTCGACTTCTTGCGTTCCCACCGAAGAGTTTCCGTTAGCGGTGGCGCGGGTACGGGCAAGACCGTCTTGGCGCTTGAAAAGGCACGTCGCCTTGCGTCCGAGGGGTTCAGAACGCTGCTCACTTGTTATAACCGGCAGCTTGCAGATCATCTTTCAAGCCTTTGCTCGGGCACCCAAAACCTCGATGTGAGGAGTTTCCATCAGCTGTGCCACCGTCAAGTCGAGACAGCCAACCGTGCATCTGGACGAGACCTTGTTGCTGAGGCCAAGGTCACCTATCCGGGCAAGGATCTCTACGAGGTACAACTACCTAATGCGCTCGGATACTCCCTCGAAATCCTTCCGGATCGGTACGATGCCATCGTCTGCGATGAGGGTCAGGATTTCCGTGAGGAATTCTGGGTGCCGCTTGAGCTGCTTCTAACTGACTACGACACTAGTCCGCTGTATGTGTTCTACGACGACAACCAGAATTTGTATGCCCGCGCAGGGACTTTTCCAATACGCGAGGAAGCATTCTCACTGACCACGAATTGCCGCAACACGGCACCTATTCACGAAGCTGCCTACAAGCACTACAAGGGTACTCCGGTGAGTCCACCTGATATCCAGGGTGACGATGTTCAGTTTGATGAGTCGCCAAACCGAGACGCTCAAGCTGGGAAGATCAATGCCCGCATCGTCGACTTGATAGCGAGGCAGGGCATCTCGCCAAGTGATATCACGGTGTTGGTGGCTGACGCCTTGCACAAGGCCGAGTACTACGCGGCCTTGCGAAGACTTCCGTTGCCAAAGCCGGCAACTTGGCTTGAAGAGGGCGTCAGAGGCAAGACCACGGTCCTGATCGACACCATTCAACGGTTCAAGGGACTCGAGTCGCCGATCGTCATCTTGTGGGGTTTGGACACCATCGATTTGTCACAGCGACAAGAGCTGCTGTATGTGGGGATAAGTCGTGCCAAATCGTTGCTGCTAATCGTAGGGCGGAATACAACGTGCGTAGCGCTCAAAGCAGTGATAAATAGTTAATATAGCAACCTACCCGCGCGTTAAATGAAACAGACCTTATAATCAAAAATACATACCAAACCCTGATAACACGCGGGATGAAGGGTTGCTACCTGTACTGCACCGACAAAGAGACTGCGCATTACTTCGAGAGTCGGCTTAAGCCAACACAAAAATTATTTACGGTATCGTTTGCAGGAGCCCTGAGCCTGCGAGTGGAGAGATCGTACGCGCAGGGGTAAAAATCAGCTTGACCATTTGCTTGATAGATTCACCCCTGATTCGTCTCAGGAGCGGAGCTCAAAAAGCACCGTCCATCGGAATCCAGACCAGACAGCGTTCCAGCTGGTATTCCAAGCAGTTTGACCAATCAATTATTAACCAGCAAAAACAGATAGATACCAACTTGTTTCAGATTACCCCGGCCCCAAAACCGGCCTACAGAGCAGCCAACCCGTGCAATCATAGGCTAGCTAATCGGCAGTAAGCGCTGGGCAAGAACCGAAGACGGACAGCCATTTAGACCATGCTCAGCCTTGGATTTTGACCAAAACGTTGTCCAAAGCCCTCAGCAGTGCCCGACTACCACCTCCGCTCTCAAAGTCCCGAAGCACCTGCTCATTCAACCCTCCCTTCGTCGAGAAATCACTCCGCAAACTCGCGAAATCCACCCCTTCTGACTCGAGTCCAAAACGCCCCAAGCTCGCAAACAGTGGCTTCAGATACCCCTGCGCTTTGGCACTGGACATGCCCTTGCCCTCCAGCCAACCGGCTACCTGATCAAGAATGCCGAAATAGGTCCCCATCAATGCGCTAGCCACCGCCAACTGGTCGAACTCAGCCTTGCTGTCGCAGCACACAGCCGTCCCCAACGCATCAAATAGCTCGCTCACAATCGGGTCACCCGGGTAGATAGCTGTCACGCCTTCACGCTGGGCAACGAACGGTAGTGGGATAGCCCTGATGATGCGCTCAGCCGGGACATTGGCCCAGCGCGCAAGGGCTTCATGGTCCGTGGCGGCGATCACGCTGATGATCTTGGTGTTTGCAGGGATTACCAGGTTTCGCAGCACCTCCTCCGCGACCTGCCAACGGGTAGCCAACACCAGGATGTCGCACGAATCGGCTACCTGCTGATTGCTCTGCCCTACTGTTACCTGTTGGTACCGAGCAGAAAGACGAGAGGCAACCCGTTCACTCCTGGGCGAAACGATCACCGACGAGCAGGCTGAAAGTGGCGATGCCATCAGGCCGTGGATCATGGCTTCGGTGATGGTGCCTGTGCCGATGAAGCCGTAAATCATTCGTTTAACTCTCATAGGACCACACCTAACTCATTGATTTGGGAGGACCCTGTGGGGGGATTTACTTGCGAATGCGATGGTGGTTGTGCCGACGCATTCGCGGGCTTGCCCGCTCCCACAGGGATCGCGTGAGGGCGGACAGGTGGTGGCCACGGGATTTGCAGCGCCTGTGAGACCGAGCGCCGCCCGCGCGGCGCATCGCGAGCAAGCTCGCTCCTACGTTTGTTTCGGGCCAGTAACGCTTGTGCCAGGTGCGCGCGACCGCCTTGTTTGTACGACGCGATATCGAGCCATGCGCCAATGTGTTCGCGCGCAAATCCCGCAGGGATTATTGGGCCGAAACAAATGCGGGGGATCACCCTGCCCTTTGGGCTGCGCTGTCGGGCAGAGAACTGTTGCTGGCAAGCGCGCCGCATAGCCTGTGGCGGGTTTACCTGCGGCGGTTTTCCGGGGGCCGCGCTTGCCGGCGATGGGTGGCGAAGCGGCCCCGCGATTTCGAGGTTGATGCATAAATTGCCGGGGCCGCTTCGCGCCCCATCGCCGGCAAGCGCGGCTCCCACAGGGTCCCCCCCGCTATATCGATGAGTTGTGCGAAGTTCTATGAGGGCGAGCGGCTGCTCGCGATGCGCCGCGTGGGCGGCGCTCGGTTTCACAGGCGCTGAAGATGCTGTGGCGAGCACCTGATCCCCCACAAGGTCCGCGACACGCCTACAAGCTCTGCTCTCTGCCCGACAACGCAGCCTGAAGGACTGGATGCAAGGCCACGTTTCAACGCGAACGCTGCCTAAGCTGAAGCCTCAACGAATATAACTACCGCCATTCACATCCAGCGTGGCCCCGTTCAGCGAAGCCTGTGACGGCCGCAACGTGAAGGCAACCAACTCTGCCACCTCTGCCGGGCTCGCCATGCGCCCAACGGGAATATCACTCACCGCCGCAGCCTCCCCATGCTGAGCAACAAACTGCTCCGCCATGTCAGTACGCACCCACCCCGGCGCGATAGCCACTGCCACCACCCCGCAACCACCCATGCTCCGGGCAATGGACTTGGTCAGATTGATCAACGCAGCCTTGCTGGTGCCGTAAGGCAGGGCATCCGCGGCGTAGCCGCGCTGGGCGGCACGGCTGGCCATGTTGATGATCCGTCCACCACCATTTGCGCTGTAGTGCTGCACAGCTTCACGGCTAAGATCAGCGGCAGCAAAGAAGTTAACCTGGAACTCACGGCGCCACGCCGCACGCCACTCTGCCGAGCTGGCGTCCAGCGCAATTTCAGTGCGGATGCCGGCGTTGTTCACCAGGCCGTGGATACGGCCACCGCTCAACTCCAGCGCTGCGTGCCAAAGCTGTTCCGGCCCGGCCTCATCACTCAGGTCGCCCTGCACAATCCAGCCATTACCGCCGATGCGCTCAAGCAATGCGCGGGCGCCCTGCTCGTCCCGGCTGTAATGAATGATCGGGCGCGCGCCCTCAGCTGCCAACTGTTCGACGATCGCGGCACCAATACCACCAGAAGCACCAGTCACCAGTACGGTTTGTCCTGCCAGGGGGCGTGTCGGGTCATACATCAGTTATCACCTTCTTGGTTCAAGAACGGGAAATGCTGCCCGCTTCAAAAGCCCGGGCAGCATGCCGGGGAATGCTAGTTGGCCGCATTGGCCTGATTTGAAGCCTTGTCGACCAGTTGCTGGATATCACCAGTGTCGCGTCGTTGGCGCAGGTAGATGTTCAGCACTTCCAGGTCAGCAGGCGAAATGTCGCGCCGCACACCGAACGATACGCCCTGCTTGGCCAAAGCCGGCTTGGGCAGAATCTCACGCGCCCAGGTGGGGTTGGCCAGCGCGAACAAGTGGTTGGTGTCGCTGGCATCAACCAGCACGTCGGCGCGCTTGGACATGACGGCAAGGCGGGCTTCATCCATGCCTGGCAAGCGCATGATCTTGCCGTTATGGATCACCGAAGAAATGGCTTTGTCCTGGGCGGTGCCCGACATCACGGCGAAGGTCACTTCGGGTTTGTCCAGGGCCGCAATGTCCTCTTTCACATCAGCGACCTTGGGGTTGTCCTTGTTCACCAGCAGCGACACCTGGTAATCGGTGGCTGGCACGGTGAAGGCTACCGCCAGGGCACGCTCTGGGGTCTGGTTCAGCGCCATGGCCAGGTCCCACTTGCTGCTTTGCAAACCGGCCACCAGGTTGTCCCAGTTGGTGTCCACGAACGAGACCTTGACCTTCAGCACCTTCTCCCCGAAATCGCGGCACAGGTCGACAAAGTAGCCGCTGTACTCACCCGTCTTGGCGTCGCGCATCACATAGGGCGCGGCTACCGCCGCACCGCAGCGCAACTCGCCTGCCTTTTGAATACCTTGCCAAACGGACGTGTCTGCAGCCTGGGCAGCGGAGTGGGCCAGCAGTGCACCACACAGGCTTGCGCCAACGAACAGACCTTTCAGATACGAAGGGACCGGAAGAACCATTTCACACCTCACTGATATTCATTGTTTTTTGGCAGGAAGGTACGGCACTTTCTGCATGCTTTTTTGTGTGCATGACTGCACTCACAATAAAAACTATGATAGAGGCTGTCAACAGCTTTGCTCTGTAGCGACTTAGCCCTCAGGAGCACACTTTTGAACAGAAATACCAAACGCTAGAGCATTCAATACGCTGCCTGATAATGGGTGAGCATTTTTAAAACATAGCGTGAGAATAAATGGATTTAACTCAACAATGCTTTCACCCCAAGCTTTTGTGCTCTGTAGGGTCCGCGCGAGCGGCAGACCGCTGAATGGAGGATGACCATGAGCCTGAACGATGAACTGGCGCTTTTGATTCGCCAGGAAGAAACCCTCCAGTTTCCACGTTTCAACGAGGAAACGGCTTGGCAACTGGGCAGTCTTCTGTATCAGCAGGCAGCGGCCAATTCGTGGCCGCTAGTGATTGATATAAGGCGTTTCGACTGCCCCCTGTTTTTCGCCGCAAGGCCGGGCATTACCCCAGACAACCTCGCGTGGGTGGCGCGCAAGAACAACACCGTTCAGCGCTTCCTGCGCAGTTCCTATCGCATCCGCTACCAGCTGGCCCTGGAAGGCCTGGACATCAGCCAGCGCTATTTCCTTGCACCGGCCGACTACGCAAGCGTCGGTGGCGGCTTCCCGATCATCGTCCGCGGCACAGGCGTGATCGGCTCGGTAACGGTTTCCGGCCTGCCTGATCGGCAAGACCACCAAATCATCGTCGACGCGCTCTGCGAGCTGCTCGGCCATGCCCCAGACACGTTGGCACTGTCACCGCAGTGCCCGTTCCAGAAGGCAAGCCTGCGCTAGCGCCCTGCCCCACCGCACGGCAGCACGCAGTGCGGTGGGGCCTTGCCTGTTGTACGGATTAGAACGCTCCAAGAACAACTAATGAGTCTATCCATGTCAAATACATCACTCGCTCCCGGCTTGAAGCAGCGCCATGTCACCATGCTTTCGATTGCCGGCGTAATCGGTGCAGGCCTGTTCGTCTTCTCTGGGCATGCCATTGCCAAGGCCGGCCCGGCCGTTATCCTGGCCTACATCTTTACTGGCGCGCTTGTGGTGCTGGTCATGCGCATGCTGGGCGAAATGGCGGTTGCGTCACCGGATACCGGTTCGTTCTCTACCTACGCCGACCGGGCCATCGGCCCTTGGGCCGGCTTCAGCATCGGCTGGCTGTATTGGTGGTTCTGGGTACTGGCCATTCCATTGGAAGCCATTGCTGCAGCGAACATCGTGCATGCGTGGGTGCCGGCCATCGACACCTGGATCACTGCCATGGCCGTGATCGTGCTGCTGACCTGCTCCAACCTGTTCAGTGTGGCCCGCTACGGTGAGTTCGAGTTCTGGTTTGGCCTGATCAAGATTATCGCCATCATCTCGTTCATTGCGCTATGCGCAGCTGCACTGATGGGCTTGCTGCCCAATCGTGAGGTCAGCGGCATCGGGCAGCTGATGGCCCAGCACGGCGGCTTCGCGCCTAACGGATTATCAGCGGTCATCGGCGCCATGCTCACGACCATGTTCAGCTTCATCGGCGCCGAAGTGGTGACCATCGCAGCAGCTGAGTCGAAGAATCCCGCTCGCCAGATCACCCGCGCCACCAACTCGGTGGTATGGCGCATTTGCGTGTTCTACCTGCTGTCGATCCTGATGATCCTGTGCGTCGTACCTTGGGACGACCCACGCCTGCCGGAAGTCGGCTCGTTCCAGCGTGCGCTGGAGATCATGAACATTCCCAACGCCAACCTGCTGATCGACATCGTCGTACTGCTGGCGGTCGCCAGCTGCATGAACTCGCAGGTCTATACCGCCTCTCGCATGCTCTACTCGCTGGCCAAACGCGGTGATGCACCACGGTTGTACAAGTACACCACCAAGGCGAATGTGCCGCTCGCGGCGGTAGCCGGCTCCACGGTGATCGGCATAGCGGCAACCTTCATCAACTACTTCGCGCCCGAAAACGTGTTCAAGTTCCTGCTTTCCACCTCCGGTGCTGTCGCCCTGCTGGTCTACCTGGTCATTGCCATCTCGCAGCTGTGCCTGCGCAAGAAGCTGATGGCCGCAGGCAGCACGCCGGCGTTTCGCATGTGGGTGTTCCCGTGGCTGACCTGGGCAGTGATCCTGTTCATCAGCGGGGCACTGATCGGCATGTTCTTCATCCCGGCCTATCGCTCGGAGATCACCGCCACCGGGCTGCTGGCCGTGATGATCATCTGCCTTGGCCTGCTCCACCAGAGAAGGACGCATGCCACGGGCGCCCAGCATCACGAACAACGTGCCGCGCTGCCTGAGCGATGAGCATGTCTGCAATGTCTACTGGAGATTCAAACGTGGTTGAGTATGTAGTGTCCCTCGATAAGCTCGGCGTCCATGATGTGGAGCATGTGGGGGGCAAGAACGCATCCCTGGGCGAGATGATCAGTAACCTCGCAGGTGCCGGGGT
>NZ_JBNNVS010000046.1:0-44427 GCF_050280665.1 Pseudomonas sp. NPDC089547
TCTCCCACGGTCTGTACTGCGCGAACAGTCAGAAGCGAGTTATGACCCTCCTCCTCCCTTCAAGTCCTACCATACAAGCGGGTTTACCCGCGAAGGGGCCCTCACAGACAACAGAAAATGAAACAGGCCGCACGAGGCGGCCTGTTTGTCATGCAACGATCACCTTAGTAACGGGTGATGTCCGCATTGGCTTCCAGCTGCTTGCGGAAGGCCGCAAAGTCCTGCTGGCCTGCACGCGATGCGAGGTAGCGGCGGATCTGCTGCTTCTCTTCGTCGGTGGCAGTAGCGCCTTCGTTGACGCCTTTGAGCTGCAGCACTACCAGGCTACCGTCACGCAGGACTACGCTGCCATACACCGGTTTGTCCTTGGCTTGCGGCTTGCCCAGGCGGAACAGCGCCTGCAGTTCGGCCGGGTCGATACCGTCCTCGCCACGGGTCACGGCTTCATAGGCCTTCCAGCCTTGGCCTTCATGCACGCTGCCCGCTGCGATGGAACCATCACGCAGGCCGGCGATCAGCTTGTCAGCCTTGGCCTTGAGTTCGGCAGTCGCCTTCTCTTTAGCCAGCTGCTCGCTGATGTTCTTGGCCACGGCCTCAAGCGGCAGTTGCTCCGGCTTGCGGTGCTCCTTGACGCGCAGTACCACGGTGGTTTCCGGATCGAGCTCGATGGCGGTGCTGTTGGCACCCTCGTCCAGCACTTCTTCGGAGAACGCTGCCTGCACCACCGAACGGTTGGCGGTAATGCCTTCGCCACCCTCGCGCCCGAAGGCTGCGGAGGTATGCACCTTGAGATTCAGGTCCTGGGCCGGCTGGGCCAGGTCGGAAGCCTCGTAGGCAGCATCTTGCAGCTGCTTGCTGGCGTCGACGTAACGCTGCTCGACCAGCGGAATCTTCAGGTCGCGGGTCAGCTTGTCCTTCAGGCTGGCGAAGCTCGGAACTTCCGGTGCCTGCACACCCAACAGCTTGATCAGGTGGTAGCCGAACTCGGTGCGCACCGGTGCCGATACCTGGCCATCCTGCAGCTTGTACAGCGCCTCTTCGAACGCCGGGTCGTACACACCAGGGCCGGCGAAGCCAAGGTCACCACCGTTGTTGGCGGAACCCGGGTCCTGGGAGAACTCCTTGGCCAGCGCGGCAAAGTCTTCACCTTTGGCCAGACGCTGCCCGATCTCTTCGGCACGGGCCTTGGCCTGTGCGTCGGTGGCCTTGTCATTGACCTCGATGAGGATGTGCGCGGCGTGGCGCTGCTCGGCGAGGTTGGCGATTTCCTTCTCGTACTGGGCCTTGAGCTCTTCGTCAGTCACTTTGACCTGATCGAAGAACGCCGACTTCTTCAGCTCGATGTAGTCGATCACCACCTGGTCAGGCGACATGAACTCCTTCGCGTGCTGGTCGTAGTGCGCCTTGACCTCTTCGTCGCTGACCTTGACCGCAGCCGGATCGGCCTTGAAGGTCAGGGAGGCGAAGTCACGGGTCTGCTTCTCCAGGCGGGCAAAGGCATCGACCTGCTGGTCGGTGACAAAGCTGCTACCGGCCAGGCCGGTGCGCAGCTGGCCGATGAGCATTTCTTCGGCGAGCATGTCACGGAACTGCATGCGGCCGTAGCCCATCTGGCGGATGACCTGGTCGAAACGGTCAGCACTGAACTTGCCGTCCACCTGGAATTCCGGCGTCTGCAGGATCACCTGATCCAGCGCGGCCTCGGAGAAGGCGAACTTGGCATCTTCGGCGCCCTGCAACAGCAGCTTGCGGCTGATCAGGCCCTTGAGCGCCTCTTCACGCAGCAATTTGTCATCCAGCAGCGCCGGGTCGAAATCCTTGCCCAGCTGTTGCATCAACTGACGGCGCTGCATGTCGGCCGCCTGGCTCAGCTCGTTCTGGCTGATGGTCTGGCCGTTCACCTTGGCGGCGTCCTGGCTATGGGTGGCGGCCTGGAAAATGGCTTCGAAACCGGTCAACGCCATCAAAACGACGATAAGGCCGATGATGGTCTTGGCAATCCAACCTTGTGAATTGTCCCTGATATTTTGCAGCATGCGTCCCCCAGAAACGGCTGTACCACTGCGTCGACAACCGCGGAGCGTGGGTAGAAACCTGATAAAAGAAAGGCGCATCCGAGGATGCGCCTTTGCTTAGCAAACGTGTCAGGCGGGAACGTTTGCGCCCCGCCTTCACCGTGCTCGGACCAGGCCAGGCCGGGTCCGGCTGAAAGACGACTTAGTTGACGGCGTCTTTCAGGCCTTTGCCTGCCTTGAAACCTGGAACCTTGGCGGCTTCGATCTTGATCGCCTTGCCGGTTTGCGGGTTACGGCCGGTGCGCTCGGCGCGCTCCTTGACCGAGAAGGTACCGAAGCCAACCAGTACCACATCGTCACCTTGCTTCAGGGCGCCGGTGACGGATTCGATGACTGCGTCCAGCGCACGGCCGGCTACAGCTTTCGGGATGTCAGCAGATGCGGCGATAGCGTCAATCAGTTCCGACTTGTTCACTCTAAGTCCCCTTATTTCTCTATTGAGTTTGTTTCTAAGTATGTAATGAAAAGCTTATGAAACGTGCGCTGGGTGGCCTGATGACAATAGCGTGCCGCTTTATAGCAAGGCCCCGAAAAAACTGTCAAGGAAAGCCCCCCAGCCTAAAACTACTAATGTGTGCTAATTCTTTCCTTAGCATCACCGTCGCGCTTTTCATCTTTCGCGACAATCTCAGGAGCCACATCTGGCAAGGGCTCCGGGGCGTATTGCAGCGCAATTTGCAGGACTTCGTCAATCCATTTGACCGGTTTGATCTGCAGATCCTGTTTGATATTTTCAGGAATCTCCTTCAGATCGCGAACATTCTCCTCTGGAATGATCACCGTCTTGATCCCGCCACGGTGTGCCGCCAGCAGTTTTTCCTTCAGCCCGCCAATGGCCAGCACTTGGCCACGCAGGGTGATTTCGCCGGTCATGGCCACGTCGGCACGTACCGGAATCTGCGTCAGCGCCGACACCAGCGCGGTGCACATGCCGATACCGGCGCTTGGGCCGTCCTTCGGCGTGGCGCCTTCCGGCATGTGGATATGCACGTCGTGCTTCTCATGGAAGTCGGCGGCAATACCCAGGCTGCGGGCGCGGCTACGCACCACGGTCTGCGCGGCAGTGATGGACTCGACCATCACATCACCCAGCGAACCTGTCTTGATCAGCTGACCTTTGCCGGGGATGACCACGGATTCGATGGTCAGCAATTCGCCGCCCACCTGGGTCCATGCCAAGCCGGTGACCTGGCCGATCTGGTCCTGCTGCTCGGCCAGGCCGTAGCGGAACTTGCGCACGCCCAGCAGGTGCTCCAGCTGCTCGCTGGCCACCTTGACCTTGACCTGTTTCTGCCCGGTATGTTCCTTGACCACCTTGCGGCAGACCTTGGCGATTTGCCGCTCCAGGCCCCGCACACCGGCTTCGCGGGTGTAGTAGCGGATGATGTCGCGGATCGCCGAAACGTCGACCTCCAGCTCTTCCTTTTTCAAGCCGTTGGCCTTGACCTGCTTGGGCACCAGGTACTTGACCGCGATGTTGATCTTCTCGTCCTCGGTGTAACCCGGCAGGCGGATGACTTCCATGCGGTCAAGCAGCGCCGGCGGGATGTTCATCGAGTTCGAGGTGCACAGGAACATCACGTCCGAGAGGTCGTAATCAACCTCCAGGTAGTGGTCGTTGAAGTTGTGGTTCTGCTCCGGGTCGAGCACTTCCAGCAGCGCCGAAGCCGGGTCGCCGCGCATGTCGCTGCCCATCTTGTCGATTTCATCGAGCAAGAACAGCGGGTTGCGCACGCCCACCTTGGTCATTTTCTGGATCAGGCGGCCTGGCATGGAGCCGATGTAGGTACGGCGGTGGCCACGAATTTCGGCCTCGTCACGCACGCCACCCAGGGCCATGCGCACGAACTTGCGGTTGGTGGCAGCCGCGATAGACTCGGCCAGCGAGGTCTTGCCGACGCCGGGCGGGCCAACCAGGCACAGCACCGGACCACGGATTTTCTTGACGCGCTTTTGCACGGCAAGGTACTCAAGGATGCGTTCCTTGACCTCTTCCAGGCCATAGTGGTCGGCATCGAGAATTTCCTCGGCCTTGGTCAGGTCCAGGCGCACCTTGCTCTGGGCCTTCCACGGCACCTGCACGAGCCAGTCGAGGTACGAACGCACCACGGTGGCCTCAGCCGACATCGGCGACATCTGCTTGAGCTTGTTCAGCTCGGCCTGGGCCTTGGTCAGGGCATCCTTGGGCAGGCCAGCGGCTTCGATGCGCTTTTTCAGCTCTTCGACTTCGTTGTGGCCTTCATCGCCATCGCCGAGTTCTTTCTGAATGGCCTTCATCTGCTCATTCAGGTAGTACTCGCGCTGGCTACGCTCCATCTGCTTCTTGACCCGACCGCGGATACGCTTTTCGACCTGCAACAGATCGATTTCGGCATCCAGCAGCGCCAGCACATGCTCGACACGCGTGGTCAGGTCGACAATTTCGAGAATTTCCTGCTTCTGCTCGATCTTCAGGGCCATGTGTGCGGCCATGGTGTCGACCAGGCGCCCCGGCTCTTCGATGCTGTTCAGCGAAGACAGCACTTCGGCAGGGACTTTCTTGCCCAGCTGCACGTACTGCTCGAATTGCGAGAGCAACGTGCGCACGAACACTTCCGACTCGCGCTCGGCAGCGTCGGTTTCGTCGATCAGGGAGACTTCGGCACGGATGTGCCCTTCTACTTCGGTAAAACGCTCCACGGCGCCGCGCTGCTCGCCCTCGACCAGCACTTTGACGGTGCCGTCAGGCAGTTTCAGCAATTGCAGTACGGTGGCGACGGTACCGACGCGGTACAGGGCGTCTTCACCCGGGTCGTCGTCGGCTGGATTCTTCTGGGCCAGCAGGAGGATCTGCTTTTCGCCCGTCATCGCTGCCTCAAGGGCTTCGATGGACTTTTCGCGCCCCACGAACAGCGGGATAACCATGTGCGGGTAAACAACGACATCGCGCAATGGCAAAAGAGGCAAGTCGAGGGTGGTCTTCATGATTTCGCCTCTACAGCGGCCTTATGGCCGGAAACCGGTGGAAATGATGCTTGGACCTAATGTGGGGGCACGCTTGGGAAATTACAAGCGCTAGCGCAGGAAAAGCAGAAAGGGGCCCGTAGGCCCCTTCCTTGCTTGCAACCATCAACCGGCCTTTGCCTGAATCAGGCGTCTGGCGCGGCCTTGGCTTGTGGCTCGCTGTTCTCGTAGATCATCAGCGGCTGCGAGCTACCATCGATGACGCTCTCGTCGATCACCACCTTGCTGACATCCTTCTTCGAAGGAATTTCGTACATGGTGTCGAGCAGGACGCCTTCGAGGATCGAACGCAGGCCACGGGCGCCGGTTTTGCGCTCCAGAGCCTTGCGAGCGACAGCCTTGAGCGCATCGCTGCGGAACTCGAGGTCGACGCTTTCCATCTCGAACAGCTTGGCATACTGCTTGGTCAGGGCGTTCTTCGGCTCGGTGAGGATCTGCATCAAAGCAGCCTCGTCCAGCTCGTCGAGGGTAGCCAGCACCGGCAGACGGCCAACAAACTCCGGGATCAGGCCAAACTTGACCAGATCGTCCGGCTCGACCTCACGCAGGGACTCACCAACCTTCTTGCCCTCTTCCTTGCTGCGTACTTCGGCGCCAAAACCGATGCCACCCTTGGTGGAACGGCCCTGGATGACCTTTTCCAGGCCCGAGAAGGCGCCACCGCAAATGAACAGGATATTGCGGGTATCAACCTGCAGGAATTCCTGTTGCGGGTGTTTACGGCCGCCTTGCGGCGGGACCGAAGCCACAGTGCCTTCGATCAGCTTCAGCAGTGCCTGCTGCACGCCCTCGCCCGAAACGTCCCGGGTGATGGACGGGTTGTCCGACTTGCGCGAAATCTTGTCGATTTCGTCGATGTAGACAATGCCCATCTGGGCCTTTTCCACGTCGTAGTCGCACTTCTGCAACAGCTTCTGAATGATGTTCTCGACGTCCTCACCCACATAACCGGCTTCGGTCAGGGTGGTGGCGTCAGCAATGGTGAACGGTACGTTCAACAGCCGTGCAAGGGTTTCGGCGAGCAGGGTCTTGCCCGAGCCAGTCGGCCCGATGAGCAGGATGTTGCTCTTGCCCAGTTCGACTTCGTCGCCCTTCTTGTCACGCTGGTTCAGGCGCTTGTAGTGGTTATACACCGCTACGGCCAGCACCTTTTTCGCGCGCTCCTGACCAATGACGTACTGGTCAAGGATGCCGCTGATTTCTTTCGGCGAAGGCAATTTGTGCGCGCTGCTCTCGGCCTGGGCTTCCTGCACCTCCTCACGGATGATGTCATTGCACAGGTCGACGCACTCGTCGCAGATAAATACCGAGGGCCCGGCAATCAATTTGCGCACTTCGTGCTGGCTTTTGCCGCAGAAGGAGCAATAGAGCAATTTGCCGCTGTCCTCGCCGTTACGGGTGTCAGTCATTCGATCGATCCAATCCGGTAGGCTTGCAACACAAGATGAAGGCAATTGCGGGCTTTTTCAAGTCCGCAGGTAGGCGCTTTGGGCGCCTGCCTGCTCTGGCACCCCGGTTCAGGAGGCCAGTTGCCGCTTGTCGTAGACCGAGTCGATCAGGCCGTACTCGGCCGCGCGCGAGGCGCTCATGAAGTTGTCACGCTCAGTATCACGCTGAATGGTCTCGAGATCCTGGCCGGTATGGTAGGCCAGCAGCTCGTTCAGACGCGCCTTGATGCTGAGGATTTCCTGGGCGTGGATCTGGATGTCGGTCGCCTGGCCCTGGAAGCCGCCCAGCGGCTGGTGAATCATCACCCGCGAGTTGGGCAGGCAGTGACGCTTGCCTTTCGCACCAGCAGTCAACAGGAAGGCACCCATGCTGCAGGCCTGGCCGATGCAGATGGTGGAGACGTCCGGCTTGATGAACTGCATCGTGTCGTAGATCGACATGCCGGCAGTCACCGAACCGCCAGGGGAGTTGATGTAAAGATGGATATCCTTGTCCGGGTTTTCCGCCTCAAGGAACAGCATCTGCGCCACCACCAGGTTGGCCATGTAGTCTTCTACAGGACCTACCAGGAAGATCACTCGCTCCTTCAACAGGCGCGAGTAGATGTCATAGGCGCGTTCGCCACGGGCGGACTGCTCGATAACCATCGGGACCAGACCGCCTGCGGCCTGGATGTCAGAGCTCTGCTGAATATAAGAATTGCGGGACATGTCCTGCGCTCACTCCCAAATAGTCATGGCTTGAATACGCACAAGCCAGCGCGAAGGCTGGCTTGTGGGGGTTTCCTACGAGAGTAGCCTGTTACTCAGCAGCGGCAGGAGCCTCAGCTGGTTTTACGGCTTCTTCGTACGAGACCGACTTGTCGGTCACAGTCGCTTTCTGCAGAACAGTATCTACAACTTGCTCTTCCAGCACAACCGAACGCACTTCGTTCAGTTGCTGGTCGTTCTTGTAGTACCAGGCGATGACCTGCTCAGGCTCCTGGTAGGCCGAAGCCATTTCTTCGATCATCTCGCGAACCTTGGCGTCGTCCGGCTTCAGTTCGAACTGCTTGACCACTTCGGCCACGATCAGGCCCAGCACTACGCGGCGCTTGGCTTGCTCTTCGAACAGCTCGACTGGCAGTTGCTCAGGCTTGATGTTGCCACCGAACTGCTGAACAGCCTGCACGCGCAGACGGTTGACTTCGTTTTCCAGCAGGGCTTTTGGCACTTCGATCGGGTTGGCGGCCAGCAGACCGTCCATGACCTGGTTCTTCACCTTGGTCTTGATCGCCTGACGCAGTTCACGCTCCATGTTCTTGCGAACTTCGGTGCGGAAGCCTTCCAGGGTCGATTCCTTGATGCCGAACTGGGCGAAGAACTCTTCGTTCAGCTCTGGCAGCGCAGGGGCGGCAACACTGTTGACGGTGATGGTGAACTCGGCGGCTTTACCAGCCAGGTCCAGGTTCTGGTAGTCCTCTGGGAAGGTCACGTTGACAACACGCTCTTCGCCAGCCTTGGCGCCAACCAGGCCTTCTTCGAAGCCTGGGATCATACGGCCGGAGCCCAGTACCAGCGCGGTGCCCTTGGCCGAACCACCGGCAAACACTTCACCGTCGACCTTGCCGACGAAATCGATGTTGACCTGGTCGTCGTTCTGCGCGGCGCGCTCGACGGCCTCGAAACGGGTGTTCTGCTTGCGCAGTACTTCCAGCATGTTGTCCAGGTCGGCGTCAGCCACTTCGGCGCTCAGGCGCTCGACGTTGATCGACTCCAGGCCAGCAACAGTGAACTCAGGGAACACTTCGAAGACGGCGACGAATTCCAGATCCTTGCCTTTTTCGAAGGATTTTGGCTCTACGGACGGAGCGCCAGCCGGGTTCAGTTTCTGCTCGACGATGGCTTCGTAGAAGGAAGCCTGGACCAGGTCACCGAAAGCCTCTTGACGAGCGTCAGCTTCGAAGCGCTGACGGATCACGTTCATCGGCACTTTGCCAGGACGGAAGCCCGCGATCTTGGCGCGCTTGGCAGTCTGCTGCAGACGCTTGTTGACTTCGTTCTCGACGCGCTCGGCCGGAACGGCGATGGTCATGCGGCGCTCGAGAGCGGAAGTGTTTTCAACAGAAACTTGCATGGATATTCCTCGTTGCACAGACGTTAGCCGGCGTTAGCCCGACTCCAGAATCAAGGGCAAGCATTCTAGTGAGTCGCGCAGCAGAAGTCACCCCACACGGGACGACGGGAAACCACGCCGGTCGATTAACTTTCAAGGCCCGCACGGCATACCGCCGAGCCTGTTTCAATAAGGGCCGCACGACACCTGGGCGCCCTGCAGCCGAAATACCTTGTCAAACAACCGCCAACAACGGCCTCGCTTCCTTTATTCAGGATCGATTTCGTTGAACTGGCAGTACTCTTCCCATTCCAGCCCCAGCGCCTCGGCCACCTCACGATGCGTTTCCAGGCGCATGGCCTTCAGCTGCTCCGGAGTTTCGGCGATCAACTGCAGCGCCAGCTCCCAGGGCTGAATACCCTGCTCGTCGGCTGCATCCTCGAACGCCCACTCGATCTGCTGGGCTTGCTCGCGCGCATCCAGCTCGCGGATTTCCTCAAGCAGCTGCGGATTGGCTTCGGCAAAGCGCTGTAGCGCAAGGGCCTGACGGGATTCTTTTGCGATCATCGGGCTGTTCCTCTACCGGCCAAATGGGCCGATGTTTCAACCGGCTGAAATCTAACAGCTTTTATTGGGGTGTCACTAGAGGATTACAAGGGGCAAGTCGCATTGATTTACCGCCCGGCGAATTGCCTTACGGCATCGCCGGAGACGCCCCATGGCATGGGGACGCGCTCCCAGCTTGAATGGAGTACCTTTTTTGGTACACTTCCATGGACAGGAACAAGCTGACACTGAAAGCACACTTCTATCGCACCAAGGCTGGCAACGAACCCGTACGCGAATGGCTGGCATCCCTCCAGCGCTCAGACAAATACCTGGTAGGCACCGAGATCAAGACAATTCAGATTGGCTGGCCACTCGGCATGCCCCTTGTCAGAAAGCTCGAAAATGCCTTGTGGGAAGCCAGGATAAATCTGGCAAACCGAATCGCCCGGGTTCTTTTTACCGTGGACGGAAACACCATGATCCTGCTTCACGGCCTCATCAAGAAGAGCCAGAAAACACCCGCGCCAGACCTGGCCACCGCCAGAAAGCGCAAAGCCGCCATAGAGAGGCACCCGCAATGAACCCACATATAGGCACCGATTTCGACGACTTTCTGGCAGGCGAGCAGCTTGCCGAAGAGGTATCTGCGGCCGCCCTCAAGCGCGTGATCGCCTGGCAGATCGCCGAAACCATGAAGGCGCAAAAAATCAGCAAGAAGGTACTGGCCGAGCGCATGCACACCAGCCGAACTGCCGTTGACCGGGCACTGGACCAGAATGACCCAGGCATGACGCTGGCAACCTTGGCCAGCGCAGCGCGAGCCCTCGGGCAACGTGTAGAGGTGCGTCTGGTACCGGAGAACGGCCCCGCCCTCACCTGAGTAAGCCAGCCACTACTCAAGCCCCAAAACAAAAAAGGCGCCCGATCTCACGATCAAGGCGCCTCTTCAAGAATATGGGGTGGACGATGGGAATCGAACCCACGACAACTGGAATCACAATCCAGCGCTCTACCAACTGAGCTACGCCCACCATATTGCGGTGTTACGATGTTGCGGTACAACCTTACAGAAGCATGGTGCGGACGAAGAGACTCGAACTCTTACAGCTTGCGCCGCTGGAACCTAAATCCAGTGTGTCTACCAATTTCACCACGTCCGCGTAACGCTTAAAACAAAGGCGCCAGATGCTATCGAGGCGCCCTTGAAGAATATGGGGTGGACGATGGGAATCGAACCCACGACAACTGGAATCACAATCCAGCGCTCTACCAACTGAGCTACGCCCACCATATTGCATTACAGCCTACTTGCTTGCCAAAGCTGCCTAATGGCGCACCCGGCAGGACTCGAACCTGCGACCATCCGCTTAGAAGGCGGATGCTCTATCCAGCTGAGCTACGGGCGCTTAAGCTTGAAGCCTAACCGAATGAGACCTTAACAGCGAACTGCTAAACCACTCATTCTGCCCGACTTAGCCAACCAGTGCTAGGCTGTGCCCGACAAGTGCGGCGAATCTTATAGTCGACCCTGTAAGTCGTCAACACCTTTTTAAAAAAAATTTAAATTATTTAAGGGGTTAGGGGATTTGCCCGACCACCCGCCTTTGCCCATGGGCCGTGTCGTGCGAGAATGCGCCCTCTTTATTGTTTCCTTCTCGATGGTTAATCACGCGTCTATGACTGCACACCTAATCGATGGCAAGGCGATCGCCGCCAACCTGCGCAAGCAGATCGCTCAACGTGTCGTGGAGCGTCGCCAGCAAGGCCTGCGTACACCGGGCCTGGCAGTGATCCTGGTCGGCACCGACCCCGCCTCCCAAGTCTATGTCTCGCACAAGCGCAAGGACTGCGAAGAGGTCGGCTTCATTTCGCAGGCATTCGACCTGCCCAGCGAAACCACGCAGCAGGCCCTGACAGAGCTGGTCGACCGCCTCAATGACGACCCGGCTGTCGACGGCATCCTCCTGCAACTGCCGCTGCCAGCTCACCTGGACGCATCGCCGTTGCTTGAGCGCATTCGCCCGGATAAAGATGTGGACGGTTTCCACCCTTACAACATCGGCCGCCTGGCCCAGCGTATCCCGCTGCTGCGCCCGTGCACGCCAAAAGGCATCATGACCCTGCTGGAAAGCACCGGTCAGGACCTGTACGGCATGAATGCAGTCATCGTTGGCGCGTCCAACATCGTGGGTCGCCCGATGGCCATGGAACTGTTGCTGGCCGGTTGCACCGTTACCGTTTGCCACCGCTTCACCAAGGACCTGGCCGGCCATGTCGGGCGTGCCGACCTGGTGGTCGTGGCTGCCGGCAAGCCGGGCCTGGTCAAGGGTGAGTGGGTCAAGGAAGGTGCCATCGTCATCGACGTGGGTATCAACCGCCAGGAAGACGGCAAGCTGGTCGGTGACGTGGTCTACGAGACCGCCCTGCCACGTGCCGGCTGGATCACCCCGGTGCCAGGTGGCGTTGGGCCGATGACCCGCGCTTGCCTGCTGGAAAACACGCTGTATGCGGCGGAAGAGCTGCATAAGTAATCGCGTGTGATGAAAAAACGGCACCTCTGGCAGGTGCCGTTTTTTTTGCCTGTGATTCATGCATTGGCCTTGCTGGCCTCTTCGCGGGCTTGCCCGCTCCCACAGGTACTCCACTGTTCTCAGGTCCAGTGATATCCCTGTGGGAGCGGGTTTACCCGCGAAGAAGCCAGCGCGGTGCTCAGCCGATCACTTCCTGGCCGCCTCCCACGACTTCAGCAGTTCGTTGTAGCTGACCGTCTCGCCTTTGGGCTTTTCGTTGGCCAGCTTGGGCTTGGGTGCACCGGGCTGGTCGAACCAGTACTGGGCATCCTTCTCCGGGTTGAGCTTGGGTGCACAGGTGGCCTGGGCGTTGGACCGCTGCAAACGTTCCATCATGCGGTCCTGGTCCCGCGCCAGGCCATCCAGGGCCTCCTGCGGGGTCTTCTCGCCACTGGCCACTTCGGCAATGTGGCTCCACCACAGCTGCGCCAACCGCGGATAGTCCGGCACATTGGTGCCGGTTGGCGTCCACTGCACCCGTGCCGGACTGCGGTAGAACTCCACCAGCCCACCCAACTTGGGCGCCAGGTCGGTCATGGCCTGGGAGTTGATGTCCGACTCACGAATCGGCGTCAGGCCGACGATGGTCTTTTTCAGCGACACCGTCTTGGAGGTGACGAACTGGGCATACAGCCACGCCGCCAAACGTTGCTTCTCGGGGGTGGATTTGAAGAAGGTCCATGAGCCCGTGTCCTGGTAACCCAGCTTCATCCCCTCCTCCCAGTACGGCCCCTTCGGCGAGGGTGCCATGCGCCATTTCGGCGTGCCGTCGGCATTCACTACCGGCAACCCCGGCTTGGTCATGTCGGCGGTAAACGCGGTGTACCAGAAAATCTGCTGGGCAATGTTGCCCTGTGCTGGCACCGGGCCCGCCTCGGAGAAGGTCATGCCTTGGGCTTCCTTGGGCGCATAGGCGCGCATCCAGTCCACGTACTTCTGCGTGGCATACACCGCAGCCGGGCCATTGGTGTCGCCGCCGCGGGTCACGCTGGAGCCTACCGGGTGGCAGTCCTCCACGCGAATGCCCCACTCATCCACTGGCAAGCCGTTTGGCAACCCCTTGTCGCCGCCGCCGGCCATGGAGAACCAGGCGTCGGTGAAACGCCAGCCCAGCGAAGGGTCCTTCTTGCCGTAGTCCATGTGGCCATAAACGCGCTTGCCATCTATTTCCTTGACTTCTTCGGTGAAGAACTTGGCAATGTCTTCATAGGCCGACCAGTTAACCGGCACACCCAGTTCGTAACCATACTTCTCCTTGAACCTGGCCTTGAGCTCTGGCCGTTCGAACCAGTCGGCGCGGAACCAGTACAGGTTGGCGAACTGCTGGTCGGGCAGTTGGTAGACCTTGCCATCAGGCGCAGTGGTGAAGGAAATGCCGATAAAGTCCTTCAGGTCGAGGGTCGGCGAAGTGTAGTCCTTGCCTTCGTTGGCCATCAGGTCGGTAATCGATTCCACCTTGCCGTAGCGAAAGTGCGTACCGATCAGGTCGGAGTCGTTGACCCAACCGTCGTAGATGTTCTTGTCCGACTGCATCTGCGTCTGCAGTTTTTCCACCACGTCACCTTCCTGCAACAGGTCGTGGGTCAGCTGGATGCCGGTAATTTCGCTGAAGGCCTTGGCCAGTACCTTGGACTCGTATTCATGGGTGGTGATGGTTTCCGATACCACGTTGATCTTCATGCCACGAAATGGCTCGGCCGCCTTGATGAACCACTTCAACTCGGCCAGTTGCTGCTCCGGAGTAAGGGTCGACGGCTTGAACTCGCTGCCGAGCCATTTCCTGGCCGCGTCTTCGTACTGGTCGGCCCAGGCCGGACCGTGCACGCTAGCCAGTACCAGCAAGGCGGCCAGGGTCAAATGTCGCCTGTTGTGCTTGTTGTCGAACATTGTGATCTCCCGTTTCGGTTATTCCACAGGGCCGCTCGCTCAGCCCCAGCGCAGCACCACCAGCAGCCACGCCAGCGACAGCAGCGAGGCCGCCCACAATGGCCAGTCGCTGACGCCGACCACCAGCAGGTGCAGGTAGGCGCTGGCCAGCAGGCCGATGAACAAACGATCGCCACGGCTGGTGACCAGCGGCAGGAAGCCCCGCCGCTCTACACAGGGGCGGCGCAGTTCGAGCAGGGTCATGCCCAGCAACAGCACGCCAATCGCGGCGAAAAAAAGCGCCGTCGGCAAGGTCCAGGCCATCCACTCCATAGCGTTGCCCTCCTTACACCCGGCCCAGGGCAAAGCCCTTGGCCACATGGTTGCGGACAAACCAGATCACCAGCATGCCCGGCAAGATGGTCAGCACCCCTGCCGCCGCCAGCACCCCCCAGTCGATGCCGGATGCCGACACGGTACGGGTCATCACGGCGGCAATCGGTTTGGCATTCACCGAGGTCAGGGTGCGCGCCAGCAGCAGTTCAACCCAGGAAAACATGAAGCAGAAAAATGCCGTGACGCCGATGCCGGAGCCAATCAGCGGGATGAAGATTTTCACGAAGAAGCGCGGGAAGCTGTAGCCGTCGATGTAGGCCGTTTCGTCGATCTCCTTCGGCACGCCCGACATGAACCCTTCCAGGATCCACACCGCCAAGGGCACGTTGAACAGGCAGTGGGCCAAAGCCACGGCAATATGGGTATCGAACAGGCCGATCGACGAGTACAGCTGGAAGAACGGCAGCAGGAACACCGCCGGGGGCGCCATACGGTTGGTCAGCAGCCAGAAGAACAGGTGCCGGTCGCCGAGGAAGCGGTAGCGCGAGAAGGCATAGGCCGCTGGCAACGCCACCAGTAGCGAAATCAGCGTGTTCAGGCACACGTAGTACAGCGAGTTGATGTAACCGCTGTACCAGCTGGCATCGGTGAAAATCACCCGGTAGTTTTCAAGGGTGAACGCCTGTGGCCACAGGGTCAGCCCGCCGAGGATCTCGGTGTTGCTCTTGAACGACATGTTCAGCAACCAGTAGATCGGTACCAGCAGGAAGAAGAAATACACTAGCAAGGCCAGTGTTTTGCGCGTGCTCATGGGCTAGTCCTTGTCGGCATGGGTCATGGCTGTGTAGAACAGCCACGACACCAGCAGGATGATCAGGAAATACACCAGTGAGAACGCCGCCGCCGGGCCCAGGTCGAACTGCCCCACCGCCATGCGCGTCAGGGTCTGGCTGAGGAAGGTGGTGGCGTTGCCAGGCCCGCCACCGGTCAGCACGAAGGGCTCGGTGTAGATCATGAAGCTGTCCATGAAGCGCAGCATCACCGCGATCAGCAGCACGTTCTTCAGCTTGGGCAGCTGGATATGGCGGAACACCGCCCAACCCGAGGCGCGGTCGATACGCGCAGCCTGGTAGTACACGTCGGGAATGGCGCGCAGGCCCGAATAGCACAGCAGCGCCACCAGCGAGGTCCAGTGCCATACGTCCATCACCAGCACGGTAAGCCACGCATCGAACGGGTCGCCGGCGTAGTTGTAGCCAACCCCAAGCTTGGCCAGGGTAGCGCCAAGCAGGCCGATGTCGGCGCGGCCGAATATCTGCCAGATAGTGCCCACCACGTTCCACGGGATCAGCAGCGGGATGGCCATGACGATCAGGCATACCGAGGCCATGCGCCCCTTGGTTGGCATGGTCAGGGCAATGGCGATGCCCAGCGGGATCTCGATCAGCAAGACGCAGGCAGAGTAGATGAACTGGCGCAGCAACGCGTCATGCAACGCCGGGTCGCGCAGCACCTGGCGGTACCAGTCGGCGCCGACGAAGTAGCGGTTGGACTGGTCGAAAATATCCTGCACCGAGTAGTTGACCACGGTCATCATCGGCACCACCGCACTGAACGCCACCAGCAGGAACACCGGCAGCACCAGCCACCAGGCCTTGTTGTTCTGCACCTTGTTCATCGGTCAGCCTCCAGCAGCACATCGTCGACGTACAGCATCAGCCATTGCGACGGCAGGTTGACCCAGGCCCGATTCACAGGCAACGGGCGGTCCTCGCCCAGGCGCGCCTTCAGCGCGACACCGCCCAGTTCGACAGTGACGATGCGGTAGGTGCCCAGGTCCTCGACATCCAGCACCCGAGCCGGGATGGCGCCATCGAACGGGCTGTCCCACAGCTGTACGAACTCTGGCCGGATACCCACTTGCAAGCGCCCGCCCGCCGTCGCCGCAAGGCGTTCACGCAGGCCGTCGGGCAGCGTCAGGTGGACATCGCCAAACACCACCCCGCCCGCCTCGGCATGCACCTCGATCAGGTTCATCCCAGGGCTGCCGATGAAATAGCCGACAAAGGTATGCCGCGGCCGCTCGAACAGCTCGCGCGGGGTACCGAACTGGACGATGCGCCCGCCATGCATCACCGCGATCTTGTCGGCGAAGGTCGACGCCTCAAGCTGGTCGTGGGTGACGTAGATCATGGTGATGTTGAACTGCTCGTGGATCTGCTTCAGCTTGCGCCGCAGCTTCCACTTCAGGTGCGGGTCGATCACCGTCAGCGGTTCGTCGAACAGGATCGCAGACACGTCATCACGCACCAGGCCGCGGCCCATGGAGACTTTCTGTTTTTCGTCGGCACTGAGGTTACGTGCCTTCTTGCGCAACACCCCGGCCAGGTCGAGCACTTCGGCAATTTCCTCCACCCGGGCACGCACCCGGGCTTCATCCAGCCCCTGGTTACGCAGCGGGAAGGCCAGGTTGTCGAACACCGTCATGGTGTCGTACACCACCGGGAACTGGAACACCTGGGCTATGTTGCGTGCTTGCGGCGACAGCTGGTTAACCGGCTTGCCGTCGAACAGCACTTCGCCATGGGACGGTGTCAGCAGCCCGGAAATGATGTTGAGCAAGGTCGACTTGCCGCAGCCGGATGGCCCAAGCAGCGCGTAGGCACCGCCCTGCTCCCATACATGCTCCAGCGCGTGCAGGGCATAGTCCGCCTCGCTGGCAGGCTGGCGGCTGTAGCTGTGCGCCAGTTGGCGCAGGCGGATCTCGGCCATCACCCTCTCCTTGCCTGGCGCAGCCCCGGGGCCTGCACCAACGCCCCGTTGCTGTCGAAGACGAACAGCTTGTGTGTGGGGATGAACACGCGAATCGGCGTGTCCACCTGGTATTCGTGCACCCCCGGCAGGTGAAGGATCACGCGCCAATGCTCATTGCGCACATGCAGGAAAGTCTCTGAACCACTGATCTCGGCAAGCTCCACCAGCACCGACAGCTCCAGGTCATCGTCGTGGGCCGGTACCAGCGTGATATGGCTGGGGCGCACACCAAAGCGGTAGTCGCCTTCGGCAAGCGCCTGCAAGTCGGCATTGCGGGCAAAGTGCACGGCCTGGGCCAGGCTCACTTCATTGCCACTGATACGGCCAGGCACCAGGTTGATCGGCGGCTCGGAAAACAGCTCGGCAGCCAGCACACTGCCGGGGCGCTGATACACCTCGGCGGTGGGCCCGCTCTGCACGATACGGCCCTCATGCACAAGGGTGGTGGTGCCACCCAGCGCCAGTGCTTCGTTGGGTTCGGTGGTGGCGTACACGGCAATGCAATGGCGCGCCGCGAACAGCTCGCGCAGCTCCTGGCGCAGGCCCTCACGCAACTTGTAGTCGAGGTTGACCAAGGGCTCGTCGAAGAGGATCAGCGAGGCATCCTTGACCAACGCCCGGGCCATCGCCGTGCGTTGCTGCTGGCCACCGGACAGCTCCAGCGGCAGGCGCTGCAAGTAGGGTTCGATGCGCAGCATTTCGGCGGTTTCCTGCACACGCCGGCGGATTTCCGCCTCGGCCATGCGCGCCTGGCGCAACGGCGAGGCGATGTTTTCGTACACGCTCAAGGTCGGGTAATTGATGAACTGCTGATACACCATCGACACATTGCGCTGGCGCACCGGCACACCCGTCACATCCTGACCATCCATCAGCACACGGCCCCGGTCCGGGCGGTCGAGCCCGGCCATCAGGCGCATCAGGCTGGTCTTGCCGGCCAGGGTGCGGCCCAGCAGCACGTTGAACGAACCGGGCTCGAAACGCAGTGATGCATCAACGATCCACGGCTGGTTGTCGACGCTGCGGCTGACCTGCTCCAGCACCAGGGACATGGCATGGCCTTCTTGTCGTTGTTGTCCGCCAGCCACAGCCAGTTCCGTGCCAGTTGCCCCTCGACGCTCTGGCACGGGGCCTGGGCGGTAGCCCGGGCAAATCGCCGGTTCGCAAGTGAACACAATCACTGAACAACTGAACACACGCCAGTTTGACAATGAACACCGGTGAACAACACTGAACAGCGGTCCGCCCATAACAACAACCACACAGGACAGGCCCATGGCTGCATCCGCTTCGCCCCATGCCCAACTGATCCAGGCCTCCTGGGCCCGCTGCCGCGATCACGGCCTGCAGCCACAGCATGCACCGGATTTCGACTGCCTGACCCGCGCCGAACTCAGCGCCCTGCTGGAACAGCGCCAGGCCCTGCTGTGCCTGACCCGTGAGGAAGTGCTGCCGCAATACGCGCACCTGCTGGGCAACGCCAGCTACCTGGTGATGCTGGCCGATGCCAGCGGCTGCCTGCTAGACAGCTGGGGCTCGCGGCGTTTCATCGAGCCGCGCCAGCAGCATGGTTTCAGCGCCGGCGCCCATTGGCACGAGCGTGGCGTCGGCACCAATGCCCTGGGCACCACGCTGGTCTGCGCCGAGGCGATTCACGTTGGCCAGGACGAACACTTCCTGCGCCAGAACCGCTACATGTCCAGCGCCGCCGCCCCCCTGTTCGACGCTACGAGGCAACTGGTCGGGGTGCTCGACGTGGCCAGCGACGGCTACCTGCCCGCCAGCCAGACACTGGGCCTGGTGCGCATGATGAGCCAGAGCCTGGAAAACCGCCTGATCCTTGCCGAACACGCCGACCAGCATGCGCAACTGATCTTCAACAGTGCCTCCGACAACCTCGACAGCCCTTGGGCCGGCCTGCTGGTGTTCGATGGGCACGGGCAGGTGCTGGCCGCCAACCACCGGGCCGACAGCCTGCTCGGCGGTAACCCGCTGCGGCAGAACATCGAGCAGTTGTTCCAGGTGCCCCTGCAGCAACTGCTCAGCCACCCCCGACAACAGCCCTTCGCCCTTCAGGCCACCGGGCGCAACCGCTTTCATTGCCAGTGGCAGCCCCCGCGCAAAGCTACCCGCCAGGCCGAAGCCGGTCATGTCGATGCGCGCCTGGAAAAAGCGCGGGTACAGGCCGGCCTGCTGCTGGAAAAGGACATTCCGGTGCTGGTGCAGGGTGAAACGGGTGTGGGCAAGGAAGTGTTCGTAGAAACCCTGCACCGCGCCAGCAGCCGCGCCGGCCAGCCGCTGATCGCCGTCAATTGCGCGGCGATCCCGGCCGAACTGGTGGAGTCGGAGCTGTTCGGGTATGACAAAGGCGCGTTCACGGGCGCGCACCACAAGGGCAACCCGGGGCTGATCCGCAAGGCCGACCACGGCATCCTGTTTCTGGATGAAATTGGCGACATGCCCCTGCCTACCCAGGCCCGCCTGTTGCGCGTGCTACAGTCGCGCAGCATCCAGCCACTGGGCAGCGGCGAACCGGTGGCGGTGGACATTCGCGTGGTGTCGGCAAGCAACCGCGACCTGGCTGAAGAAGTGCGTGCCGGGCGCTTTCGTCAGGACCTGTATTACCGCATAGCAGGGCTGGCAGTGATGCTCCCGCCACTGCGCGAGCGGGCAGACCGGCGACAGTTGATCGAACAGGTGCATGCCCGCTACCGCGAACCCGGGCAGCCTGCGCGGCTGCCATCGGGCATTATCGAGCTGCTCGATCAACACCCCTGGCCAGGCAACCTGCGGGAACTGGTGAGCGTGTTGCAGGTGGCGCTGGCCCTGGCGGGCGATGGGGCAGTGGGTATCGAGCACTTGCCAGCAGGTTTTCTCGCCGAGGCGTCGATACCGCTGCCGCCAGCGACTGAAGATATGGACTTGCAGACGCGGGTGGCGCAGGCCAATGGCAACCTGTCAGCGGTGGCACGCCAGCTGGGGATCAGCCGGACCACGCTGTACAAGCGATTGCGCGAGCGATGATGCCTTAGCGGTTGAAGCGTTCCACCAGGGCGCGTAATCCGGCACACACCTGTTCCAGTTCGGCACCCCGCGAAGCAGCGGCGTTGGCGCTGTTGGCACTGTGCTGGGCGATGCCGGCCACGCCATTGATCTGCCGCGACACATCATCAGCCACGGCCGACTGCTGCTGCGAAGCGGCGGCCATCTGCTGGCTCATGTCGCTGATGCGCTGCACCGCGTCACGAATGCCATGCAGCGCCTGGCGCGCTTGCTGCACCTGGGCAACGCCTTGCTCGGCCCCCGTAATGCCTTGGCTGGCAATGGCCACGGCTTGTTCGGCGCCACTGCGCAGTGTGTCGATGATCGCCTGGATATGCAGGGTGGACTGGCGGGTCTTGTCGGCCAGTGCCCGCACCTCATCGGCGACCACGGCAAAGCCACGGCCCTGTTCACCCGCACGCGCCGCCTCGATGGCGGCGTTGAGGGCCAGCAGGTTGGTCTGCTCGGCAATACCACGGATCATCCCTGCAGCATCGGCGATGGCACCGGTCTGACCGGCCAGGTGGCTGACCGCCTGGTTGATCTGTGTAACGGTGCCGGCCAAGGTGCGAATGGCCGCGCCACTGGCATCGGCCACCTGGCTGCCCTGCTCGGCCAACTGGTGCGCGGTGTGGGCCTCGGCGGCGGTCAACTGTACATGGTTGGCCACTTCCCCGATGGAGGCCGCCATCTGGTTCATCGCCGTGGCACTCAGGTCGGTTTCTGCACGCTGATCCAGCAATGCCGCCTCGGTGCTGCGCGACAACTGCCCGGCATCGTGGGCAGCTTCGGCCATTTGCGCGGCCAGGTCGCTCAACCGCGTCAATGCGGTTTTCAGCCGTGCCTCTTCGCTGATCAGCATCAGTTGCAGTTGCCCTGCATGGCCCGGCAGGTCGCTGTAGGTCAAGGCTGCGACCGGGTCGGCGAAGGCATCGCCAGCACCCTCGATCACCTTCTGCATCTGGCGCCCGAAGGCGTTGCGCCCCCACAGGCCATAGGCCAGGAACAGCCCAACGGTCAGCCCCTGCCCCAGCAGGCCAGGCCACAGCTGGTTGGCGCCCAGCGCCATCAGCCCACCGGCCAATGGCAGGGCCAAGGCTTGCGCCAGCAACGTCAGCCGGTGTGGCCAGGAGACTGCGGCCTGCCCATCGCGCAGCCGAGCATAAAGCGCCTCGGCGCGTGCCACCTGCTCGCGGGTGGGGCACACCCGAACCGACTCGTAGCCGACCACCCGCCCGCCTTCGAGGATGGGGGTGACGTAGGCGTTGACCCAGTAATAATCGCCGTTACGGCAGCGGTTCTTGACGATGCCCATCCAGCTTTTGCCGGCCTTCAGGTAGCGCCACATCAGCGCGTACACCGCTGGCGGCATGTCCGGGTGGCGCACCAGGTTGTGCGGGCTGCCGATCAGTTCAGCCTCGCTGTAGCCGCTGATGGCAGCAAATTCGGGGTTGCAATACGTGATCAGGCTGGCGGTATCAGTCGCTGAAATCAGCCGCTGATCAGAGGGGAAACGCTGCTCGACCGGGGTGACCGGAAGGTTGAGACGCACGATGAGGCTCCATTCATTGGGGTGCCGGGCGTGTGCTGCCAAACGCTTCCGGGAAGAACTCCCCCCCCAAAATGCCCTTTTGTGACCGCCCAGTCAGGCGCGGATTCTACGAATCCCACTGCATAAAGCAAATAAACCTTACTAATCATGCCGTTATCCAGGATTTCACGGTCGCCATCGCGCTTGGCAAGCGGATTGCAGAGGTGTTCAAGGCACTGGCCACGCCCTGCAAAGATTCATACGAGCCCCTTTCAAGGCACGCACCGAACTAGAGCCTGGCAGGCCGGATTGCCCCATAACTGGTCAGACCGGTAAGGCCAAAAACCCTTGCAATCCAGGTTTTTTCGCGCTTTTATGGCCTCGCGCTGAACAAACCGGTAAGACCACAATAATTAAGTCCTGCGCTCTTTCGCCCCGTGCGGCTACCGAAGCAAGGACGCCGATCAGAGACTCCTTCCATGCTCAAATGGTGCTCGCGTTCGATATTCCTGCAAGTCGTGCTCGGCCTTGCCCTCGGCATCGCCTGCGGTCTCAGCTTCCCCGACCTTTCCCTGCAACTCAAACCCCTGGGCGACGGCTTCATCAAGCTGATCAAGATGCTCATCGGCCTGATCGTGTTCTGCGTGGTAGTCAGCGGTATTTCGGGCGCGGGCGACCTGAAAAAGGTCGGGCGCATCGGCCTGAAGTCGGTGATCTACTTTGAAGTGCTCACCACCCTGGCGCTGGTGATCGGCCTGGTGTTCGCCTTCAGCAGTGGCATCGGCAGTGGTGCCAACATCCACCTGGACCAGCTGTCCAGCGCCGACGCCAACGGCCTGGCCGAGCGCGGCCAGCACATCCATGGCGCCACGGCGTTCTTCATGGACCTGATCCCCACCTCGGTGATCGGCGCCTTCGCCGACAACAACATTCTCCAGGTGCTGCTGTTCTCGGTGCTGTTCGGCAGCGCGCTGAACCTGGTGGGTGATTCGGCAGCCGGCATCTCGCGGCTGATCAACGAACTGAGCCACGTGATCTTCCGCATCATGGGCATGATCGTGCGCCTGGCCCCTATCGGCGTGTTCGGCGCCATCGCCTTCACCACCAGCAAGTACGGCCTGGAATCGCTGCAACACCTGGGCGGGCTGGTGGCGTTGTTCTACCTCACCTGCGCCGGCTTCGTGCTGATCGTGCTGGGTACCGTGATGCGCCTGTCCGGGCTGAAGCTGCTGCCGTTGATCAAGTACCTGCGTGAAGAGCTGACCATCGTCCTGGGGACCGCGTCTTCCGACGCCGTGCTGCCACAGATCATGCGCAAGCTGGAGCACCTGGGGATCGGCAGCTCCACGGTCGGCCTGGTAATCCCTACCGGTTATTCGTTCAACCTCGATGGTTTCTCCATCTACCTGACCCTGGCCATCGTGTTCATTGCCAATGCCACCGGCACACCGCTGGAAATGACCGACCTGCTGACCATCCTGCTGGTGTCGCTGGTGACTTCAAAGGGTGCTCACGGCATCCCAGGCTCGGCGCTGGTGATCCTCGCCGCCACCCTCACCGCCGTGCCGGCAATTCCGGTGGTCGGCCTGGTGCTGGTGCTGGCAGTGGACTGGTTCATGGGCATCGGCCGGGCGCTGACCAACCTGATTGGCAACTGCGTGGCCACCGTGGCCATCGCCCGCTGGGAAAAGGACATTGACCTGGAGCGTGCGCAGAACGTGCTCGACGGCAAGCTGGGCTTCACGCCCACACCGCGCAAGCAGCCCAACACGCACCATCAACAGGAATTCTGAACCAAAGCGGCCGGCGGTAACGCCGGCCCTTGCAGGAGCGAACCGTGATCAGCTCATCGACCGTCGTCAACTCAGTGGTGGAAAAACTGCGCCAGGCCCTGGCCCGGGGCCAATGGCGCACCGGCGACATGCTGCCGGGCCAGCGCGAGCTGGCTGAACAACTGGGCATCAGCCGCCCCAGCTTGCGCGAAGCGGTGACTGTGCTGGAAACCCTGGGCCTGGTGCGCTCGCTGCCGGGCAAGGGCGTACTGGTACTGGATGCCGACGCCGTTACCGCGGAACAGGGCATGGACACCAGTGCCGCAGCCAGCCTGGCCGATGTGCTGGAGCTGCGCTACACCCTGGAACCCTTCATTGTCGGGCTGGTGGCGCAGTCGGCCAACAGCCAGGACATCGGCCAGTTGCGTCTCACCCTGATGGACATGCGCGAAGCACTGGAGGCCGATGACAGCGAAGCCGGGGTAAAAGCCTACATCGCCTTCCATGAAGCGTTGTTCGCCCTCACCACCAACCCGATTTTCCAGAGTGTGGTGCAGCAGACCGGCAATGCCCTCAAGCAAAGCGCCGACATGCTGCGCAACTCGCCGGAGCACCTGGCGGCGAGGCTGAAGGAAAACGAAGCCGTGGTGCGCGCCATACGTGAACGCAACAGTGCCCAGGCCAGCGCCCAGATGCGCCAGCACATTCTGGCTGAAGGCCAGCGCATGGGCATTTCGCTGAACATCCCGGACGAACACCCGCACCCATGACCCCAGGAGAGCGCCCATGAACGCCGCCCCCCATTTGCCTGCCCTGCTCGCGGCTGGCGAAACCCGCCTGTCGGCCGAGCAGATCTACCCGCGGCTGTTCGACGCCATTCTCGAACAACGCTTGCCACCGGGCGCGCTGTTGCCCGAGCAGGCGCTGGGCCATGCCTTTGGCGTCAGCCGCACCGTGATCCGCCGTGTGCTCGGGCGCCTGTCCGACCAGCAGGTGGTGGTGCAGCGCCCCAGCCACACCGCGCACCTGGCCGCGCCCGACCCGGACCAGGCACGCCAGGTACTCAGCGCCCGGCGCCTGGCCGAAACCACGCTGATTACCCTGGCCGCCCAGCGTGCCCGGCCGGCTCAGGTGCGCCAACTGCGGCAACTGGTAGAGCGCGAACGCCAGCACCACGAAAGCGGTGAGCGTTGCGCGGCGATCCGCCTGGGCGGCGAGTTTCACCTGAAACTGGCGCAAGTGGCTGCCAATGCGCCGCTGGCGCGCTTTCTCAATGGCCTGGTGCCGATGACCTCGCTGATCATTGCCCGCTACGAATCACCGTGCTGCGACCACTGTGCGTGGGAGGAGCATGCGGCCATCATCGATGCCGTGGAGCAAGGCGATGCCGAGGCAGCGCTGGGTTTGATGCACCAGCACCTGGACCGCCTGGAAGAAAAACTCGACCTGGCGTAATTACGCGCTCCCCTGTAGGAGCGGCCTTGTGTCGCGATGGGCCGCAACGCGGCCCCAGGATTTCAGCTTCGCAGCGGATATTGTCGGGGCCGCTTTGCGGCCCATCGCGACACAAGGCCGCTCCTACAGGGACCGTGTTGCCGGGGCGATGGGCTGCACGGCAGTAGCTCACTGCCGCCCCTATACTCGGAACACCACCCCAGCCTCTACCAGGGAGGCGGTCGCGTGAGTTCCAGAACCCTTATATTGCTGTGCCTTCTGCTGGCCCTCGGCGCCTGCGCAAGCAAGCGCCCGCCTGCCCCGCCGCCACCCGCTGTACTCACCCCCGCCGCCTGGCAACGCATCGACCAGGAACTGATCGATGCCTCGGCCGGCGCCGCCGGCTCGGCCAACGACTATGCGCGGCGCTCCATGCGGGTGTGGAAAGAGCAGGTGCAGCAGCGCACCGAAAGCGACTTCATCCCCTGGTTTACCGGCTACTGGACCCAGCAGTGGCTCACCCTCAAGGTGGCCTGGTACAAGCTCGACAGCGGCGAAGGCCGGGAACCTGCAGAAAAACGCCTGGCCCTGTACCTGCAGGAGCAGTACCACGAGCGGGTGATCGAGCCGGTGGCCGAACAGATCAACCCCGAGGGCATCCGCGACCGCGCCTGCGAGTTGTACCTGCAACTGCTTGGCCAGCAGTTACCGGCCATCATCAGCCGCTACAACGCGCCCCCCGAGCAGTTCAGCCAGCGCCTCAACCGCATCCCCGCCATCCATCTGGGCCCACCGGATGCGCGCAATGCCAGTCTGTATCAACTGCTAAGGGCCAAGTCGCTGGACCAGCAACCGGCCTGGCAAGCCATGCGCCAGCACCTGCACCAACTGGCCAGCAAAGGCCCTGGGCGGACTGACGTCGGGCTTGACTCAGTGGCCACCCGCGCCAGCGAAAAGCTCGGCGCCACCCTCGCCCCGCGCGGGATCGCCAGCGCCGTGGCGTCGGCAGTGGGCAAGGTGGCGGGTGCGATCATTTCGATCGCGGCGGCCGGCTACGGCATGATGACCCATGACCGCGATCACCCACAGATGGTCGAGCAGTTGCGGGTGATCCTCAACGTGGCGCTGAACGAGGAATGGCAGGAGCTGATGGAAAACCGCCAGAGCGGGGCCATGGCGGGGGTGTACTACCTGTCGGGGCAGGTTGAGGACAGCTTGCTGGCCAGCGTGCCGCGGCCGGTTGAACAACCTGTGGAGCAGCCAGTGAAGCAGCAGGAACCTTTGATCATACGCCTGCCGCCGTAGGGGTTGCCGTGGCCGAGTCTGGCAACCCGAACACCCGGTCGAATGCCCAGTTGTAGGCAAAGGTGTAGCAAGGCACCAGCACGATGAACGCCATGTCCACCAGCAACGCCTCCACCAGCGTCATGTCCAGCCACCAGGCAATCAACGGAATCAGGTACACCACCAGGGTCAGCTGAAAACCGATGGCATGCGCCACCCGCCGCGCCACGCTGCGCCCGCGCTTGGCCTGGCGGCTTTCCCAATATTCGAACAAGGTGTTGTAGGCCAGGTTCCAGAGCATGGCGATGGTGGTGATCATGACCGCCAGCGGCCCGGTGTGCGACGCCTCGGTGTCGGACAGGTAAGCCAGCCCCAGCGTCGACATGCACAACCCGATCAGTTCATAGAAGGTCACGTAGACCAGTTTGCGTTTCAGTCCCTGCACCCGGGGTTACCTCCAATGACAAAAGCGATGGGGCGCGATCATGCTTCATCATGCTTGACAGCAAAAGTCAGCAGCTGTCAGATCTACTGACAGGAGGCTGCCATGAACTTTTCCAGCGACAACATCCAATTGTTTCTTGCCGTGCTCGATCGCGGCTCGTTTTCCGCGGCTGCGCGCGCCCTTCAGCGGGTGCCGTCGGCCGTGAGCATGGCCATTGGCAACCTTGAGGCGGAACTGGGTTATAGCCTGTTCGAACGCGGCCCACGTGAAGTTCGTCCCACCGCACAGGCCCTGGCCCTCGAACCCCACGCCAGGCTGATTGGCGAACAACTGGGGCTGCTGCAGGTACACGCCCTGGAGTTGTCCCAGGGGCTGGAAAGCAGCCTGACCCTGGCGGTGGTACCAGACATCGACCACCGGCCGTTGCTGGCAGCCATCGCCCACCTCGGCGAGCGCCACCCGCTGCTGGACATCGCCCTGCTCAGCGCCCCGCAGGAACAAGCCCTGCACCTGCTGGACAGCGGCCGTGCCGACCTGTGCGTAGCCTTTGCCGGCCTGCAGGTCGACGCCCGCCGGGGCTTCCAGCACATCGGCATGGAGTCACTGGTGGCCACCCTGTCACCCACCCATCCGGCCTTGCGCGAGGGGCGTATCCACTACCTGGAAGACCTGACCCGGGTACGGCAGATTCTGGTGCGCAGCCGCGACCTGCCGCTGGCCGACCCGCGCCCGCTGATTGGCGCGACACACTGGTCCACCGACAGCTTCGACCTGGCATTGCAGATGGTAGAAGCGGGCCTTGGCTGGGGCGACCTGCCGCTTTCGCGGGTTACGCCGCTGCTGGCCAGCGGGCGCCTGGTGCGCCTGGATTTTCGCAATACGCGCAACGAACTGCAGTTGCCGGTGCACATCCTGTGGCGAAAACAACAGCCGCTGCAGCAGGCCGCACGGTTGCTGATCGAGCAACTGAGTCGCCACTGAATACCGTCTGTCGAAACGACCGTAAGAAATTTCTGTAAGCACTTCAATCTTTTAGCCCATGAGCCGATATCTCGGTCGACAGGCCCCGCAGCGCGTCATGAGTGCGCTGCGCCCTCCCCTCATTGGCTCAAGGTCTCGAAACATGAACCTGAAATTTCGCCACAAGATCCTGCTCAGCGCCTGCGGCGTCGTGGTACTGGCATTTGCCCTGTTCACGCTCTACAACGACTACCTGCAACGCAACACCATCCGCCAGAACATCGAAGCTTCGGTGCAGCAAGCCGGCGCACTGACCGCCAGCAGCGTGCAGAACTGGATGAGCGGGCGCATCCTGGTACTGGAAAACCTGGCCCAGGATATCGGCCAGCAAGGTGCCGGCGAGACCTTGGCGGGGCTGATCGAGCAGCCGTCCTACACGCGTAATTTCCTGTTCACCTACCTGGGCCAGGCCAACGGTGTGTTCACCCAGCGCCCGGATACCCAGATGCCTGCCGGTTACGACCCCCGCCAGCGCCCATGGTATGGCGCCGCCGCCAGCGCCGGGCAAACCGTGCTGACCGCCCCGTACCAAGGCGCGGTCGGTGGCCTGATGGTGACCATCGCCACACCGGTGAAGAGCAAGAACAATGGCGAGCTCGTCGGCGTGGTCGGCGGTGACGTGACCCTCGATACCCTGGTCGAGATCATCAACTCGGTCGACTTCGGCGGCATCGGCCACGCCTTCCTGGCCGACGCCAACGGCCAGGTGATTGTCAGCCCAGACAAAGACCAGGTGATGAAGAACCTCAAGGACATCTACCCCGGCAGCAACCTGCGGGTTGCCGCCGGCATGCAGGATGTCACCCTCAACGGCCAGGAGCGCATCATTTCCTTCGCCCCGGTGGCCGGCCTGCCGTCTGCGCAGTGGTACATCGGCCTGTCGATCGACAAGGACAAGGCTTACGCTGCACTCAGCCAGTTCCGTACCTCCGCGATCATCGCCATGCTGATTGCCGTGGCTGCCATCGCCGGCCTGCTCGGCCTGCTGATCCCGGTGCTGATGAGCCCGCTGACCACCATGGGCCGCGCCATGCGCGACATCGCCGAGGGTGAAGGTGACCTTACCCGCCGCCTGAGCGTGCAGAACAAGGACGAATTCGGCGAGCTGGCCACTTCGTTCAACCGCTTTGTCGAGCGCATCCATGCCTCGATCAGCGAAGTGTCTTCGGCCACCCGCCTGGTGCATGACTTGTCGGAGAAAGTAGTCAGCGCGTCCAACGCATCGATCAGCGGCTCTGAAGAACAGAGCATGCGCACCAACAGCGTGGCAGCAGCCATCAACGAGCTGGGCGCCGCCACCCAGGAAATCGCCCGTAACGCCGCCGATGCGTCGCAGCATGCCAGTGGCGCCAGCGAGCAGGCCCACGGTGGGCGTGAAGTGGTCGAAGAAGCGATCAGCGCCATGACCGCCCTGTCGCAGCGCATCAGCGAGTCCTGCGCGCAGATCGAAACGCTCAACGCCAGCACTGACGAAATCGGCAAGATCCTCGACGTGATCAAGGGCATCTCGCAGCAGACCAACCTGCTGGCACTGAACGCCGCGATCGAGGCAGCGCGTGCCGGTGAGGCCGGCCGTGGCTTTGCCGTGGTGGCCGACGAAGTACGCAACCTGGCGCACCGTACCCAGGAGTCGGCAGAAGAGATCCACCGCATGATCACCAGCCTGCAAGTAGGCTCGCGCGAAGCGGTGCACACCATGAACACCAGCCAGGTGTCCAGCGAGCAGACCGTGCAGGTGGCCAACCAGGCCGGCGTACGCCTGGCCAGCGTGACTCAGCGCATCGGCGAAATCGATGGCATGAACCAGTCGGTGGCCACCGCTACCGAAGAGCAGACCGCCGTGGTCGAGAGCCTCAACCTGGACATCACCCAGATCAACGCGCTGAACCAGCAAGGGGTGGAAAACCTCAACGACACCCTGCGCCATTGCGACCAACTGGCCCAGCAGGCCGGGCGCTTGAAGCAGCTGGTAGGCAGTTTCAGGATCTGATGGCCTGGGGGGGCGCTTTGCGCCCCCTTAAGCTGTAACCGCTTTCGCAGCCCTACCCCGCCGCACCCATGCCAGCAACACCGCCGCCATCAGCACGAACCCCAGGTAGCCAAACAACGGGTACACCTCACCCACCAGGCTGATGAACCCCACCAGGCTGCAGACAAACGCCACCGCACCGGTTACCACCGAGCCCCAGCGGAACTTCGCCGTGCCCGCTGGCAGCAGCCGCGAAAGGAACGAAAACAACGTACCCACCGCGGTATTGACGATCATGCCGAAGATGATCAGGCACATCACCAGCCCCAGCAACGGCGACACTTCATTGGCAATCGACAGCATCGGCATGGGCAGGTCGGCCACGCTGTCCAGGCGTGACAGCAGCCCGGCACTCATCACCAGCATCAGGCCGCCCAACGCCGCGCCGCCCAGCAAACCGCCCCACACTGCGGTTTTCTCACCCTTGGCCGAGCCGCCCAGGATGGCGAGTATCGGCGCACCCGCAACGATGTTGTACGACACATACAAAAATGCGCCCAACAGCCAGTGACGGGTGCCGGCCTGCTGCTGGCTGGCCAGGTAATCGAGCGCAGCGAAGCTTTGCTCGCGGGTGAACACGGCATACAACGCGATCGCCGACGCCACCAGGATCAACAGCGGAGTGATGGCGCCAATGGCCAGAATCACCTTGCGCACGTCCAGGCAGACAATGCCCACCACCACCAGCGTCACCAGCACGCTGCCGGTCAACGCCGGTATGCCGAACTGCTGCTCCAGGAGCGCACCACCACCGGCCAGCATGACCACGGTGACGGCGAACATGAAGAAGGTGATCAGCCAGTCGACGAACAGGCCCAGGTGGCGGCCGCAGATGGCCTGGATCACATCCTTGTGCGAGGTGGCCTGCTGGCGGTTGCCCAAGCCGGCCAAGGCCATCCCGAGGAAGGTGAACAGGGCCGCGCTGACCATGGCGCCAACCAGCCCCCACACGCCGAAATCGACAAAGAACAACAACAGTTCCCGCCCCGAAGCGAACCCCGCCCCCACGATCACGCCGACAAATGCGCCGGCAATCTTCAGTTGCTCTTGCATGTGAACCTCTGGATTTATTGTTGTTGTCTTACCGCCACCGCATGCCTTTTGCAGGAGCAGCTGTGTTGCTCCGAAATCTCAAGGCTTGCGCAACCCTTGTGGGAGCGGGCGTGCCCGCGAACACCGGCAAAGCCGGTGCCATCCACCGTGTGGGCTCTTTCGCGGGCACGCCCGCTCCCACATGGGTTCGTGCTTCGGTCATGCTTCGCCGACAAACGCCTGCACTTCGATTTCCACGTCCACCCCCAGCGCCAATGCCGAGGCCACCGTCGAACGCACCGGCAGCGCCGCGCCGAAGAATTCCTTGTACACCTCGTTGAAACCGGCGAAGTGGCTCATGTCCGACAGCCATACCGTGGCCTTTACCACCTGGTCGAAACGCGCACCGCATGCCGCCAGGCTTTCGGCAATACGCTCGCAGGCAGCGCGGGTCTGGGCCTGGATATCACCGCGCACGACTTCGCCGCTGGCACTCATGGGCACCTGGCCGGAGAGAAACAGGAAACCACCCGCCTTCACTGCACGGGAGAACGGGAAAGGCAGGCTGCTGGGGAAACGCTGGATGTCATTGCTCATGGGATGTTCCTTTCAAGGTTGCTGGAAACGGGCCGGGGACAGGCGCTCGGGCGCCACACCCTGGTTGACAAGGCCAGGACACAGGGGCTGGCCAAGCAGCAAATCCGCAGCCAGGCGCGAGGCGCCTGCAGCCGACTGGATGCCATAGCCACCTTGTGCCGCCAGCCAGAAGAACGCGGGGGCTTGCGCATCGAAACCGATCACCAGATCGCCGTCGGCGACGAACGAACGCAACCCGGCCCAGGTGTGGCTCGGCCGGCGAATCGCCAGGGTGGTCATGGCTTCGATGTTGTAGATGCCCAACGCCACATCGAACTCTTCAGGGGCGGCGTCCTGGGGTTCGACAGGGTCGGCATTGGCCGGTGACCCCAGCAGCTGCCCGGCGTCGGGTTTGAAGTAGAAGCTTTCGTCGACGCCGATCACCGCAGGCCAGCGGGCGAAGTCCTGGTCTGCCGGGCCAGGGAATGTGAACGCGCTGCGCCGGCACGGTTGCAGGCCGATACGTGCCACACCGCATTGCTCGGCCACGCGGTCGGCCCAGGCGCCTGCGGCATTCACCAGTTGGCGCGCCTGCACCCGGCTGCCATCGCCCAGTTCCACCTGCCACAGGTCGTCCAGATACCAGGCCTGGATCAGCTCGGCGTTGCAACGCAACTCACCACCTGCGGCGCGATAGCCGCGCAAGAAGCCCTGGTGCAGCGCATGCACATCCAGGTCCATCGCGCCGGGCTCAAGCACTGCGCCGACAAGGCATTCGCCACGCAGGCTCGGCACCAGGGCCAGGGCGGCATCGCGGTCCAGCAGGCTGACCTCGGTGCCGTTAGCCAGGTTTTGCGCGTGGGTCTGTTCAAGCAGTGCACGCTGTTCCACGTTGGCCACATACAGGCAGCCACGCGGTTCCAGCAACGGGTGCTCGCAGAACCCTTGCGGTGGCGACTCGTAGAACGCCCGGCTGGCGCGGGTTAGCGCCTGGATCTGCGGAGTGCCGTAGGCCTCCATGAACATGGCGGCCGAACGCCCGGTCGAGTGGTAGCCAGGCTGCGACTCACGCTCCAGCAGCAGCACCCGCTGTTGCCCGGCCAGGCGATAGCCCAGTGAGGCACCGGCAATGCCGGCACCGATGATGAGGGTGTCGTAGGTCGGGGTCATGAACGCTCCTGCCAATGAATTATCATTTATGAGAATTCTAATATATGAGAATTTAGAAATGCGCAAGTGTCCAAGGTAAGATGCCCGACCAATGCCGTATGCCGAGAGCCCTGAATGCCCGCTGCCCTACCCCTGCTGGACCGTGCTGTAGTCGGCCAGCGCCTGCGCCAGGTGCGCAAGGCGCGCCAGATGACCCTCAAGCAATTGTCCGAAGCCAGTGGCGTACCGCTGTCCACCTTGTCGAAGATGGAGCTGGCGCAGGTATCGGTCAGCTATGAAAAGCTCGCCGCCGCTGCCCGGGCCCTGAATGTCGATATCGCTCAGTTGTTCCGCTCCGGCGCTACGGTCAGCGCCCCGGTGCCCGTGACCGTGGTGGTCGATTCGTTGCCGGCGGCGGCCGGCTATTCGACCGGTACTTACGACTACCACCCCATCGCCGGCGATTTCCCCGAACGCCGCATGACCCCGGCCTATGCCCGCATCATCGCCCGTGAACGCGGCCAGTTCGACGATTTTATCCGCCACCCAGGGCAAGAGTTCGCGCTGGTGCTGAGCGGGCGCGTACGCATCGAATTCGAGACCGGCGAAGCTGTGAGTATCGGGCCGCAGGAGACCGCCTACTTCGACAGCCAGGTCGGCCACATCTACCTGTCCGAGAGCGAGGACGGCGGCGATGCACACGTGATGGTGGTGATGACGGATCGTTAATCTGGCTCGGTTATAACCTAATAACGAACAAGTCTATTTGGCTATAAAAAAATCTATATGCTGGCTGCATCCGATAACGGGCAAAGTTGGGCAGTCGAGTAGCGTATGGATGTAGGTTCTTTTGGTTTCACCATTGCTGGCCTAGTTGTGGGTTTCATCGTCGGCATGACCGGCGTCGGTGGCGGCTCGCTGATGACCCCGATCCTGTTGTGGTTTGGCATCAACCCGGCTACGGCCGTCGGCACCGACCTGCTCTATGCGGCAATCACCAAGGCCAGTGGTGTCTGGGTGCATGCGCGCCAGAAGAACATCGACTGGAAGATCACCGGCCTGCTCAGCCTGGGTAGCGTACCCGCCGCTGCGCTGACCTTGTGGTTCCTTAGCACCCTGCACACCGACACTTCGGCGCTCAACGCCATCATCAAGCAAGGCCTGGCTGTGGTGCTGATCCTGACGGCACTGGCCATCTTGTTCAAATCACGCCTGCAAGCCTTTGCCAGCCGCCATGCCGGTGACCACTACCACCTCAGTGATCGCAGCCTGAACATCCTCACCGTGCTGACTGGCGTGGTGCTGGGGGTGATGGTCACCCTCACCTCCATCGGTGCCGGTGCGCTGGGTACCGTGGCGCTGTTCCTGCTGTACCCGTTCCTGGTCACCCGCCGCCTGGTCGGTACCGAAATCGCTCACGCCGTGCCGCTTACCCTGGTCGCAGGCCTGGGCCACGCGGGCATGGGCAACATGGACTGGTCGCTGCTGGGCTATCTGCTGCTGGGCTCGCTGCCGGGCATCTACCTGGGCAGCCACCTCACCGGGCGGATCTCCGACCGCGTGCTGCGCCCATGCCTGGCGGCGATGCTGCTGCTGATCGGCTACAAGCTGGCGTTCTGAAGCTCAAACCAGGCGCAGGCGCCACTGCCCGGTAAAGCTCAACTCCAGGCGTGACAGCGGCAATACATCAATACGCTGCCCGGCACTCATCGGGCAGCCCAGCACCTGTACCAGCACGGCGCGGATGACCATGGGGTGGGTTACCGCCAGCCATTCGCCCGGCTTGTCGAAGCTTGCCAACCAGCCCGCCACACGCTGACAAAGCGCGGCGAATGACTCTCCCCCGTGCGGCGCACTTGCCGGATCCTCTAGCCATTGCGCCAGTGCCTGAGGCTGCTCGGCCTGCAACTGCTTCAATGCCAGCCCTTTCCACCCCCCTAAGTCACAATCGGCCAAGGCCGGCTCGACCCGCACCGGTCCCGACACCCAAGCTGCCGTCTCACAGGCGCGCCGCTCCGGCGCAGTCAGCAGCTGCACACCGGGCTGGATAGCTGCGGGCGGTTGCGCCAGGGGCAGGATACCGTCGCCGGCACAGTGCAGGCGCCCGGTCTTCTGGGCCTGGGTCAGGGCATGGCAAATCAGGGTCAGACGGGTGGCTTTCACCAGGCGTTTCTCGTGGCAGGCTGGGGCGCAAGGTTTAGCATGCCGCAAAGCGTTTGGCTGCAACAATGTCGATGCCGACCACGCCAGCAGCGATTTGCCATCATTAATTCCTGTGGCCGCATTTCGTCCCTGAAGTGACCAATGACAACAGGGACGTCGACGCATGACCGCAATGACACGTCGCTCGCTGGTGGGCCTGGGCATGGCCTTGCCGCTGCTCGGGCAGATCAACTGGGCCAACGCTGCATCACCCTCCCCGGCTACCAATGGCGGCCCGGCACGCATCAACTACAACGAAAGCCCCTGGGGCCCGAGCCCGGCGGCGCGCGAAGCCATGCGCGAAGGCATCGGCCTGTGTGGGCGCTACCCCTACGATGCGCAATACCGGTTGATCGACCTGTTCGCCGCCGAACACGGTCTGAAGCCGGACCAGGTACAAGTGTTCTGCGGTTCGAAGCTGGCGTTGCAGCACGCGGTGATGGCGTTCACCGGGTCACGCAGCCTCGTGGTCCCGGAACCGTCCTATGAAGCGCCAGCCGAAGCCGCCGTGGGGCGTGGCACCCGGGTGCACAGCATCGCCCTCGATGCCCGGTTCGCCCATGATGTCGACGCCATGCTGGCGGCCGACCCGGCAGCGGGGTTGATCTACCTGTGCAACCCCAACAACCCCACCGGCACCGTCACCCCACGCCAGGACATCGAACGGCTGCTGGCGCGCAAGCCGGCAGGTAGCGTGGTGCTGGTGGACGAGGCCTACATTCATTTCAGCGATGCACAGAGTTGCATCGATCTGGTCAAGGACCACCCAGAGCTACTGGTGTTGCAGACGTTTTCCAAACTGTACGGCATGGCGGGCGCACGCCTGGGGTTGGCGATTGGCCAGGCACCGCTGCTACAGCGGCTGGAAGCGTTTGACGGTCAGAACGTCGCGGCATCCCCCACCTTGCTGGCAGGCCTGGCCAGCTTGCAGGACCGCCAGCTGGTGCCGCAGCGCAAGGCCAAAAACGCCCGCTTGCGCGACCAGACCATCGCCTGGCTGGCCGAACGCGGCTGGCGCTGTACGGCGTCGCAGACCAACTGTTTCATGATCGATATGCGCAGGCCCGGGCAGCCGGTGGTCGAGCGCCTTGCGGAGCAAGGCGTGCTGGTGGGACGGATCTGGCCGAGCTGGCCGAACTGGGTGCGGGTGAGTGTGGGCGATGAGCGGGACATGCAGCGCTTTCGTTCGGCGTTTGCCAAGGTAACTGGCTAGACAGGAACACCCGCACTCTGTGTAGGAGCGGCCTTGCGTCGCGATCGGGCTGCGCAGCGGCCCCAGATTTTCAGCTTCGCAGCGGAAATCCCCGGGGCCGCTGTGCGGCCCGATCGCGACGCAAGGCCGCTCCTACACAGAGTGCGCGCCGTCTTCAAAGGTGGTTAACCAGCTGAACCAAGCCCCACACCGGCAGTGCGCCTATCAGCCCCATCGCCAGCCTGGGCCAGTACGGCAGCAGCATCACCAGCAGCATCCCCGCCAGCGACATCGCACCAAACCAGGCCACCGCCCCCATGGCCCAACCCCAGGCCTGGGCGCACAGCACCAGGCTGGCCAGCAACGCCAACCACCCTGCACTGCGCAGGCCGATTCGCAACGCGCGTGGGCAAGCCCGGTTCCATACCTGCTTGTAATGCCGCTCCAGCCCTTGGCACAGCCCGAGCATGCCTGCGTAGGCAAACAACACGCCGCCTGTAATCCACATCATCATGCCTCAGCCTCCTGTCGCCGCTCTGCCCTAGCCTTCTGCTGCACTGGCTGCGCTTGCCGCACCCGCCAGGCCGCAAGCCCAAGCAATATGCCCAGCACCAACGCACAGGCCGCCACACCCAGGCGCATCGCGTCTTCGAGACCGCCAAACGCACCCACCCCGATGCACAGCAATGCCGCCAGCAACAGTTGCTCAACCCAGGCCCGACGTGCCGGCCTGATACCGGCATGCAACAACGCCAACAGCCACACGCCAAAGAACGCACGCACCTCCCAGCCCTCACGCTGCGCCAACTCAACGGGCAGCAAGCGACTGGCCCACAACAACCCCACGCAGGCCAGCAACAGGCCACTGATGAAAGCCACATTGCACACCTCGGCCACCCGGTACCAGCGTCGGGCTGAAGCCTCGGCGGTGGCAGTGGCGTATTTACGCCCGCGTTTCACGCAGAACAGCACCAGGCCGCTGGCGATCATCAGGCAACTGACCAGCCCGCAGATGAAGTACAGCCAGCGCATCGGGTAGCCGCCAAACTGGGCAAAGTGCAGCCCGACCATGACCCGTTGGGTAAGCGGGGCCACGCGCCATTGCGGCACGTCGCTGAGCAACGCCCCGCTGACGCCGTCAAAGACCATGGCCTGGCCCTTGGCCAAGGCGATGCGGTTGCCCAACTCGGGGCGAATTTCGATACGCGCCGCCGCTGTGTTCGGGTTGCGTATATTCAAGCCGCCCAGCGGCCCCAGCTGCGCCTCGGCCCGGGCCAGCAGCGGCGCCACATCGACCAGCGCAGCCGGCTGCCTGGCCAGGCCACGGGGCTGCTCCACGCGGGCATTGCCCTGGGCCTGGAAGTAGGCACGGTTGTCACCGGCGAACAGCGCATCAACCCCGGCGGGGATATAGATGAGCATGAAGATCACCAGGCCGGTGTAGGTGATCATCAGGTGGAATGGCAGCAACAGCACCGCGCTGGCGTTATGAAAGTCCAGCCACGAGCGCTGGCCCTTGTTCGGCCGGAAGGTGAAGAACTCCTTGAAGATCTTCTTGTGGATGACGATGCCGGTGACCAACGCCGCCAGCATCACCAACGCCAGCGCGCCGACCACGAAGATGCCCCAGTTGCGTGGCAGGTCGAGGGTGAAGTGGAAGCGGAAGAAGAAGTTGCCGCCGACACTGTCGCGCACCTCGATGGCTTCCCCGGTGCGCGGGTCGAGTTGTACCCCAACGCCATGGCGCCGGTCACCTGTGGACACACGCAGCCCAGGCGAACGCTCGCTTGGCAGGCTGATGCCCCAGTTGCCCGCCTGCGGTTCATGGGCCTGCAGGTACGCGATGGCACGCTGTGCAGCGTCGGCCTGGGACACCTGGGTGGCCGGAATTTCCGGCTGCATCCAGTGGTTGAGCTCCTTGTCGAATACCGCCAGGGTACCGGTGACGAAGATTGCGAACAGCAGCCAGCCGAAAACCAGCCCGGCCCAGGTGTGCAGCCAGGCCATCGATTGGGTAAAGGTGTTCTTCATGCCAGCCGCTCCAGTACCAGCGGCCAGAAGCCAATCAGGGCAAGGGGCGCAGCCAGTGCCAGCGGCGCCCAGGCGCGCAGGGCATCACGGCAGGCGAAAGCCCAGAGGATGGCAGCGGTGTAGAAAATGAACGCAGGCAGGGTCGCGACAATGATCGCGTCGACGGCAGACAGCGGCAGGATGCGGGCCAGGCAGGCAGTGGCGGCGTAGCTGAGGGCATAGCCGCCGAGCAGCGCGGCACTGCTGCGGGAGAATATCTGTAGCCAGGCGGAGAATTTAGGCATTTGGCGTCCTTGAAAAATGTGTCCGCCCATTCGCGGGTGAACCCGCTCCCTCAGGGATCGCGCAGCCGTGAGGGCAACGCGGTACCTGTGGGAGCGGGTTCACCCGCGAATGGGCCGTACAGCGGCCCCGTGGATCAGAAGTTGATATTCAGCGCAGCAAACACCGCCCGGCCCGGCTGGTTGTAGGTGTTGGCCCCCGAACTGCTGGCGTTGCCGCCCCGCAGGATCTGCTTGTCGAACACGTTGTTCACCCCTACCCGCACGTCGTAATTGGCGTTGAACTTGTACCCGGCACTCAGATCCACCAGGCCATAGGCCTCGACGTCCTGCTGCGCTGCCTGGTCGTAGTCCTGCTGGGTGCGGTAGTTGTAGGTCGGCGACTTCTGTTTGCCAAAGTAGGTGCCCGCCACCTGGAACGACAACTGCTCGGTGGCACGCCAGTCGAGGGTGGTGTTGACGGTGTATTCCGGGATCACCGACAGCGGCTCCCCGGTCTCGCGGTTATCGTTGTCGAGCATCCAGGTCAGGTTGGTGTTCCAGTCCAGGCTCGGCGTCAACTCGATGAAGAAGTTGCCTTCGATGCCTTCCACCCGCGCTTCACCCGCGTTCTCCCACTGGGTCACGCGGCGGCCACTGTTGATGGCGTAGAGCACATCGGTACCGCCGATGATCTTGTTCTTGTAGTCGTTGCGGAAGTAGGTGGCGCTGGTACGCCAGGTGCCGCGGTCGTACAGCAGGCCGATTTCCTTGTTGACGCTGATCTCCGGCTTGAGGTCGGCGTTGCCTTGCAGGTAGCAGCCGCCGGAGTTGGTCTGCTGCACACTGCAGCCCTGGCCGCGGCTGTAGAGCAGGTAGTTGGGGTTGGACTGGTACAGGTTCGGCACCTTGTAGGCGCGCGCGATGCCGCCCTTGACCGACAGTGCCTCGGTGAGCTTGTGCGACAGGTTCAGGCTTGGGCTGAAGTTGTCGCCAAACATCTCGTGGTGGTCAAAGCGCAGGCCCGGCGTCACGGTCGTGTCGCCGATGACGATGTTGTCCTCCACGAACAACGCGTAGCTTTTGGCGGTCATTTTCGTGTCGCTGCGATCGAAGCCGCTGATCGCGTCACTGCCCGATGCACTCGGGTCGAAACTTTGCGGGCGGAACGAACCCTGGTCGTTGAGCGACTCGTACAGGTACTCGCCGCCCAGGGTCAGCACGTGCTCAGTGCTGCCTACCGCAAACGGCAGGTTGACCTCACTGCTCAAGCGGGTGTTGCGCAGCCGCGACATCGCCGCACCGCTGTCGTTGATCGCCCCCTCTGGGCCACCAGCCAGGCCCTCATTGAGGCGCCAGTTGCGCACGTATTCATAGGCCAGGGTGGTTTTGCTGGTGCCCCAGGTGAAATCACCCAGATGGGTCAGGTCGTAGGTGCTGCGCTGCATCACGTTGGTTTCGTCGCCATACAGGCTGGAAATCAGCGCGACGTCGCTGCCGCCGTTGCTGTTCATGGTGTCGCCAGCGTAGATGTTGCCCTGGCGGCTGTAGCCTGCGCTGGCTTCGAGGCGATGCTCGTCGTTGAGCTTCCAGCTCAGCAGGCCGTTGATGTCCTTGTTGCGCACACCTTCGCGGCCGGCAACCAGTGCGCTGTTGGCATGGCTGGCGTTGATATCCAGGTCGTCGGCGTCGGTCTTGGCCAGGCCACCAAACAGCCGGAAACCGAGATTATCGGTAAGGCCGCCGCCAAGGTTGAAGTTGGCACGCTGGCTGGCACCCTCGGCGCTGTCTTCCGGCAGTTGGGTGTATAGGCTGACGCTGCCCTTTAGCTCGTCGGTAGGCCGTTTGGTGATGATGTTGACCACCCCGCCCATGGCACCGGAACCGTAGCGTGCAGCCGCCGGCCCGCGCAGGATCTCGATGCGCTCGACCGCTTCGGCGGGCACCCAGTTGGTTTCACCGCGCGTATCGCGGTCGCCGTTCCAGCCATAACGCACTGCGTTGCGTGCACTGGAGGGTTTGCCGTCGATGAGGATCAGGGTGTTCTCCGGGCCCATGCCACGCAGGTCGATCTGCCGGTTGTTGCCCCGTGCGCCGCTGGCGCTGTTGCCGGTCAGGTTGACGCCGGGCTCGCGGCGGATGATGTCGGACAGGTCGTTGGACGGCGGGTGGCGCTTGATGTCTTCGGCGGTGATGATCGACGACCCCAGGGCCTGGCGGGCCTCGCGCTCGGCTGTGACCAGGGTGTCCTGGATCACCAGCGCGTTGTCGGCGACCGGCACTTCCAGCACCTCACCCGCACGCTGCTCCTCGGCTTCAGCCGCGGTGGCCATCATGGCCGGCGACGCCAGCGCGACGAACGCCAGGGCCAGGCTATTGGGTGAAGTTCTGCACTGCATGGGTACATCTCCTGCGATTCATGAGCGAAACGGCACATCCCTGTCGGAGACCGGGAGCCCTCGCCCACCGACCTCGCAAACACAGTTTGGTGGCCAACAGGGGTGGTAAATATAGGGCACTGCAAATGCGAGTAAATCTTATTTACGAAGTTTACATGTTTGTAACGGAACTTTGCTGGAACGCGGAGTGGAGCAGTGGCCGTGCGCAACGGGCAATTGCTGGTACGGCCCTTGTAGAAGCTGGCTTGCATGCGATGAGCAGCGCACAGCGGCCCTGGCGATTTCAGCAGGAACGGGCTGATCAGCAACTAGTCGATACATCCTCATGCTGCTTGAGCTCAGACGAACAAAGCAAAATCGCTACATCAACTAACATTGGATTGCAGTAAAAGGAGTTCAACCATGCCCCTGACTGAAAAAGAACTGAGACTGCGGGATGCCAGCCGTAACATCGGTGAGGAATTACTGGAGTCCATTCGTGATGTGAAAGCTGGCCGCTATGGTGCGGTCCTTCAGGTAGAGGTAACCGAGGCCGCCGAGGCACGGAGCAGAACAGGGCTGTCCCAGTCCAGATTTGCCGAAATGCTGGGTGTTTCGGTGCGTACGCTTCAGGAATGGGAGCAGGGTCGGCGTTCACCATCCGGTGCCGCTCGGTCCCTCCTCCATATTGCTGCTTCTCGCCCCGACGTATTCCGCGAAGTGCTTCAGGAGCGTTGACCGGCGAAAATCCGCGCACCGGCTACTACAGTTTCGAACGTAGCAACTCTGCCGAGACCCCAGATGCGCAGCCATGAAGAAAGCCGCTCAGCAAGTGCGACCAGGACCCTGCCGAGAATCCCGCGTAGCGTCTGGGCACTGGGCTTCGTATCGATGTTCATGGACATTTCCTCGGAGATGATCCACGCCCTGCTGCCGCTGTACATGGTCACGGTGCTCGGCACTTCGGTAGTAGCGGTGGGTGTTATCGAAGGCATTGCCGAAGCCACCGCATCGATCACCAAGGTGTTCTCCGGCGCCCTCAGCGACCGGTTGGGCAAGCGCAAGCTGCTGACGGTGATCGGCTACGGCCTGGCCGCGTTGACCAAGCCGGTATTCCCCATGGCTGGCGGCGTTGAGTGGTTGACCGCGGCACGCTTCGTCGACCGGGTCGGCAAAGGCATTCGTGGGGCGCCACGCGATGCACTGGTCGCCGATGCCACGCCGCCCGAGTTGCGTGGCGCCGCCTTCGGGCTGCGCCAGGCGCTGGATACGGTCGGGGCTTTCCTTGGGCCGCTGCTGGCGATGGTGTTGATGTGGCTGACCGTGAGCCATTTCCAGGCTGTATTCTGGGTGGCGGTGATCCCTGCATTGGTGGCGGTTTATATCCTCGTCGCGTTCGTACGCGAACCCGAAGTGCCGACCACGACAACACCAGTGCGCGCACCGCTGGCACTGCACGAACTGGTGCACCTGGGGCCAGCCTACTGGCGACTTGTCGGCCTGGCCACCTTGTTCACCCTGGCTCGCTTCAGCGAGGCGTTCTTGCTGCTGCGTGCACAGGACATGGGCCTGGCGCCGATGTGGGCGCCGGCGGTGCTGGTGCTGATGGCGCTGGCCTTCTCAGTGTCGGCCTACCCTGCCGGGGTGCTGTCGGACCGCGTGGGCCGCCGTGGAGTGCTGATGACAGGGCTGGGGCTGCTGATTGTCGCCGACCTGCTGCTGGCACTGCTGCCGGGCTGGGTCGGGTTGGCCCTGGGGGTGGCCGCATGGGGCCTGCACCTGGGCTTCAGCCAGGGCATCTTCGCAGCCATGATTGCCGACAGCGCGCCCGCCAACCTGCGCGGCACCGCCTTCGGCTTGTTCAACCTGCTGACCGGAGTGGCGCTGCTGGTGGCCAGCGTGGTGGCAGGGTTGTTGTGGGATGGTGCGGGGTACCAGGCAACCTTTTTGGTTGGCGCGGGGTTTGCCAGTGCCACCCTGCTGGGGGTAACGCTGTTGCACTGAGCCAGCCCAGGCCGCCGGACCATGGCTACGCACGCTGAAGGCGACCACGCCCAGGTCGCCGCGGACGATGCCGGCGCCCTGCATGCTGTCACCCACTGTCCTGGCCAGATACATGTGAGGCTTACGCAGGTTGCACAGCTTGCTTGAGCAATGACCAGCCGCCCTGACCATCCACCTCCAGCCGGTGCGTATGGAACCCCGCCAGCGTGCTGCGATGGCCGATACTGACCAGCAGCGCGCCCGGCAACTCCGTGCGCAGCAACGAATACAGTGCATGCTCCAGGCCTTCATCCATCGCCGAGGTGGACTCGTCAAGGAACACTACCTGCGGCCGGTTGAACAGCACTCGAGCGAACGCCAGGCGCTGCTGCTCACCCACCGAGAGAATGTGTGACCAATCGCAGCTAACGCTCAGCCGCTCGGCCAGGTGGGCCAGATTGACCTGGCGCAATACCTGTTGCATGCGCGCTTCATCTTCAGGCTTGCTGGTCGCCGGGTAGGCAATAACGGCCCGCAAGTCGCCCAAGGGCAAGTACGGGCGTTGCGACAGGAACAGCGCTTGATGGCCTGTCGGCCGCCGGACTTCACCTTCGGCATAGGGCCAAAGGCCCGCCAGTGCACGCAACAAGGTGGTTTTGCCACTTCCCGAAGGGCCTTTGATCAACAGCGCCTGGCCGGCGTGCAGACTGAGATCCAAGTCGGCAATAAGAGCGTGCCCGTCCGGGCGCAGCACTTGCAGCTGGGTGATCTGTAGAACGTGTGCCTGGTGCTCGGTGATGACACGTGGCAGGGCACTTGCCTGTTCGTTGGCTTCAAGAAAACCGGTCAGACGGTCGAGGGTGGCACGGTATTGGGCGAAGGAATCGTAGGACTCACGGAAGAACGACAGCGAATCTTGCACCTGGCCGAAGGCCTGGGAGGTCTGCATGACATCGCCCAGCTTGATTGCCCCACTGAAAAAGCGCGGTGCCTGGAGGATAAACGGGAATACCACGGCCACCTGGCTTACCCCCAGGTTGAAACCGCTGAACTTCAGGTTCCGGAATACCAGTGCCCAGGCATTGACGATCAACGCGCCAAAGCGGCCCAGCAACGTCCCCCGCTCTACCAGGGCACCCTGATAGAAGGCAATGTTCTCGGCATTCTCGCGCAGGCGCATCAGCGCGTAACGGAAGTTGGCGGTGAGCTTTTCGTTAAGGAAGTTCAGGCGGATCAGAGGCCGCCCGAGGCGGAAGGCTATCCAGGTGGCGACAATGACATACAGGTACACGGCAAACACCATCGCCCGCGGGATTTCCACACCGGCAACGGTCAAGGGTGCCGACAGCCCCCAGAGGATCCCGGTGAACGCTACCAGCGACACCAGTGCACTGACCGCGCCCAGGGCGAGGGTTACCGAGTTGCTGACAAAAGCGTTGGCGTCCAGTTCGATACGCTGGTCGGGGTTGTCCACCGGCTCGGCGAGGAACTGGCCACGGTAGTAGGCATCGCCGCGCATCCAGTCGTGGGTCAGGCGCTCCGTGAGCCACACTCGCCAATGAATGCTGAATGCCTGGGTTACATAGAAGGTGAACAACGAGCGCAGCACATGGATGGTAGCCAACACGGCAAAGACGCCGAGCAGGTACCAGAAAGCGGTTTGATCAAGGCCTTGCAAGGCGCTGTAGAAGCCGTTGTACCAGAATGAGAACAGCACGTTCAGGCGCACCGAGAACAGCGTCAACACCAGCAGCAGCGCAAACACCAATAGCGGCCGCCAACTGCGCCTGAAACTGAAATAGGGCCCGGCAAGCTGCCAGAACTGGCTGCCCCAGCGCGTACAACGTACGGCCACGGTGGCGGCAGCAGCAAAGCAGATGAGGGTGATGAACGAGGCGATTGCAAGCCAGATCAGGCTTTCCCGCAGGGCCTGGTGCCAGTTCATATCCATGGTGGGGTATCCGCGCTGAGTATTTCCGCGAGCGTAGCATTGAGCAGTGAGTCGGCAGGCATACATGACGCAGGTTTCATGATTGCTCTGCGCGATTACAGAAGCTGGCGCGGTCCCTGTGGGAGCGGCTTTAGCCGCGAAGCATGAGACGCGGTGGATGGCACCGGCTGCGCCGGTGTTCGCGGGCGCGCCCGCTCCCACAGGGATTGTTGTGAGGCCAGGGGACTTTTTTTGGCCCACAAAGACAAAACCCCTACCTGCATGCGCAGATAGGGGTTTTGCGAAATGAATCTTGACGATGACCTACTCTCACATGGGGAAACCCCACACTACCATCGGCGATGCATCGTTTCACTGCTG
>NZ_JBNNVS010000047.1:0-43136 GCF_050280665.1 Pseudomonas sp. NPDC089547
TCTGGCAGGCTGATTCGTGCCTGGATGTTGCTGAGAGAGGCCGTGGGCTTTTCTACTGAAAATTTGCCTCCGGCCATAGAATCTCCCACAGGGACTGCGTTGGCTTCGAGTTAACGCGGTATCTGGGCGCTACTGTCTTGTTCAAGCTCTGAAAGCTTGCGCAAATCCCTGTGAAAGCGGGCGCGCCCGCGAACACCGGCAAAGCCGGTGCCATCCACCGCGTTGCCTGCTTCGCGGCGGTTCGACGCCTCGACACGCCCGCTCCCACAGGTACTGCGCTGGCTTCGAGTTAACGCGGTATCTGTGCAAGCAACTGTCTTGTTCAAGATCTGAAAGCTTGCGCATATCCCTGTGGGAGCGGCTTTAGCCGCGAAGAGGCCGGTTCAGGCCTATACAGCAATCACAGCCTGAACCGGCTGATCATCTGCTGAAGTTGCCCACCCAGCCGCGCCAGCTCTACGCTGGACGCCGATGTCTGCTGACTGGCCTCAGCCGTCTGTTCGGAAATATCCCGCACCGTCACCACGCTGCGGCTGATTTCCTCGGCCACCGCGCTCTGCTGCTCCGACGCCGCCGCAATCTGCTGGTTCATCGACTGAATCCCGGAAACCCGCTGGGTAATCCCCTCCAGCGCCAGCCCGGCCTCACGCACCAGCGCCACACTGCTGGCCGTCAGGCTCTGGCTCTGTTCCATCAGTTCACTGACCGAGCGGGTACCTTGCTCCAGGCTGCCGATCGCCGACTCGATCTCTTCGGTAGACGCCTGGGTACGCTGGGCCAGGCTGCGCACTTCATCCGCCACCACCGCAAAACCGCGCCCGGCTTCACCCGCCCGCGCCGCTTCGATCGCAGCGTTCAGCGCCAGCAGGTTGGTCTGCTCGGCCACTGCCTTGATCACATCCATCACCTTGCCGATACGTTGGCTTTCGCTGCGCAGGGCATCCATAGCTTCACCGGTGGCGCCTACCTGACTGGCCAGCCGGTCGATCTGCACCACGGCGCGGCTGACCACGTTGTCGCCTTCGCGGGCTTCATCGTCAGTCGCGCTGGCGGCCAGCGAAGCTTCACCGGCATTGCGCGCCACTTCGTGTACGGTGGCGGCCATTTCCTGCATGGCGGTGGCTACCTGGTCAGTCTCGACCTTCTGGTTGTTGGCCCCCGCGCTGGTCTGTTCGGTGATGGCCGACAGCTCTTCGGTGGCACTGGCGATCTGCGAAATACCGTCGCGCACCTGAGCAATCAATGCCCGCAGGTTGCCGGTCATGCGCTGCAAGGCGTTCTGCAACTGGCCCACCTCGTCACGGCGGCTACTGCTCGGCTGTTCACCGAGGTCGCCCGCGGCCACTTGCTCCATGGCCTGCAGCACCTGGCGCAGCGGTGCACTGACCTGGCGGGCGATCAGTACAGCGGCCACTCCACCGATGAGCAGGGCGAGCAGGGTGGTGACAATCTGCAGGGTCTTGGCGAACTGGCTGTCCTCGACCACCGCTGCAGCTTGTGCATCGAGCAACTGCCCGATCAGGCCGTTGAGCGTTTCCACGTCAGTGCCCATGGCCGTGCGGTAGCCCACCAGTTTGCTCACCTCGCCACGGAACGCTTCCACGGCTTCGGCGTAGGCGCGTACTTGACGGTTCAACTGCTCGAACTCATTGGCGAACTGGCCGTCGAACCTGGCCATCAGCCTCGGCAGGTCGTTCACCGTGGTGGCGATCTGCCCGTTCATCAGCTGTTCGGTATCGGCATTGGTGTTCCCGGTGTAGCCGCGCACGTGGTAGCGCAACAGGATCAGGTTTTCGCGAATCTGGTTGATCGCTTCGCTGCGCACACTGCGCTGCTCGGCATCGGGCAAGGTGCGCACCTGCTCGCGGATGCGTTCGATGCTGGCGAACGATTGCGTGGCCAGCACGCCCATGTCCTTCTGTGCCGCGCGCATTTTCTGATAGGACGCAAAGCTCAACGCCTGGTTGCCGGCGTACGCCCGCAAGGTCTGGTCGGCCTGCCCGAGCAGTGCCAGGCTTTGCGGCTTCACCAGCACCGTGCGTAACTTGCCCAGCGGCTTCTGGAAGGCATCCAGTGCTGCCTGCAGCGCCTTGCCTTCATTTTCGTCGCCGTTGGCCATGGCATGGCGCAAGCGCGCTACGCGCAGGTCGCCCAGCGCATCGTTAAGGCCGGACACATCGCTGACCACCTCGCTGCGGCGCACCAGGCTACCCAGGCCGTTCCAGCCAATCAGCGACTGGGTCAAGGTCAGGCACAGCACCAGGCCGAATCCGAGGAAGAGTTTGCTGGCGATTTTCAGGTCGCCGAACCAGGTAAACATAAACTGCTGAGCTCCTTTTTCTTGTGCGTTGGAGGAGACCGGAGGTCTGTACCTTCTGCTAGATATAGTCATCTATATGAATTATCGGCAGGCACAAGATTATCTGTAGCTCTATGTTTCAGGGCATCAGTTCAAAACTGGCCGTTTGCACGGTTTGCGAGTCCAGCCCGACCATCAGGTCGAACCAGCCGGGTTCGCTGACCCAGCGCAGGTTGCGGTCAACGAAGCTCAGCGCGGTGGCGGGCAGCTGCAGGGTCACCTGGCGTTCCTGGCCGGGGGCGAGGTACAACTTTTCAAAGCCCTTCAGCTCTTTTACCGGGCGGCTTACCGAGGCAGTGCGGTCACGGATGTACAGCTGCACGACGGTTTCCCCTGCGCGCAAACCCTCGTTGCGCACCGTCACCTGTACTTGCAAGCCCTGCCCGGGCAGCAGACGGGCGCTCGACAAGCGTGGTGCCGAGACACTGAAATGCGTAAAGCTCAACCCGTAGCCAAAGGGGTAGAGCGGCGTATCGTCGATGTCGTAGTAGCGTGACCGATAGGCGGCCGGCTTGGCCGGATCAAATGGCCGGCCGGTGTTGAGGTGGTTGTAGTACAGCGGGATCTGGCCGACGCTGCGCGGGAACGTCACCGGCAACTTGCCGGACGGGTTGTAGTCGCCGAACAGCACGTCGGCAATGGCATTGCCGCCTTCGCTGCCGCTGAACCAGGTTTCCAGCACGGCATCGGCCCATTGGCTTTCGTCGTTGATGGTCAGTGGTCGGCCGTTCACCAGCACCAGCACCAGCGGTTTGCCGGTCGCCTTCAGCGCACGCAGCAGGGCGCGTTGCTGGCCCGGCAGGTTCAGGTCGGTCCTGCTGGCCCCCTCGTGCGACATGCCACGCGCTTCACCCAACGCTGCAATCACCACATCCGCCTGGCGCGCAGCGACCACGGCTTCGGCAACCATGGCGTCAGCCGGCCGCGGGTCGAAGTTGACCTTGTTATCTGCAAGCAGGGCGAACGCCTGCGGGTTGTCACTGATGTTTGCCCCTTTTGCATACAGCAGGCGTGCATCGGCGGCCTGGCCACGCTTCAGTCCCTGGCGTAGCGTCACGGCCTGCTCGGGCTTGCCGTTGGCGTGCCAGCTGCCAAGGATATCCACTGCGTTGTCGGCCAGCGGTCCGACCAGGGCTATGGTTGCCTGCCGGCTCAAAGGGAGCGTCCGGTTACGGTTTTCCAGCAGTACCAGCGAACGACGCGCCATGTCCCTGGCCTGGGCACGGTGCAGGCGTTGATCTTCGTTGTGATGGGCCATCTGCAGACGTCGGTAGGGATCGTCGAACAGGCCAAGGTCGTACTTGGTGGCCAATACCTGTCGCACGGCAATGTCGAGTTGCCGTTCGGTCACCTGTCCCTGCATGACCAGTCGAGGCAAGTCGTTCGCGAAGTAGCGGTCACTCATGCTCATCTGCGTGCCAGCGATGAGTGCAGCCTGTGCTGCCTGTCTGCCGTTCGCGGCCACGCCATGGGCGATCAGTTCCTCGACGGCGCCGTGGTCACTGATGACCAGCCCGTTGAACTGCCACTGCTCACGCAATATGTCGTGCAGCAACCAGCTGTTGGCGGTCGCCGGCACCCCGTCGAGGCTGGTCAGCGCAGTCATCACTGCGCCTGCTCCGGCATCCAGGGCAGCCCTGAAGGGCGGCAGGTAATCTTGCACCAGGCGCCGGTCACTCATGTCCGTGGAGTTGTAGTCACGGCCACCTTCGACCGCACCGTAGCCGGCAAAATGCTTGACGCAAGCCATCAGGCTATCTGCCGCGGCCAAAACCGGCCCTTGTAGCGCTTGTACCACTGTCCCGGCAATGCGCGATACCAGGTAGCTGTCTTCGCCATAGCCTTCCGACATCCGGCCCCAGCGTGGATCGCGGCTGATGTCCAGCATCGGCGCGAAGGTCATGTCCCGGCCGTTGGCGGTGGCTTCGCGTGCGGCTACCCGAGCACTCTTGCCGATCGCCTGCAAGTCCCAACTGGCGGCCTGGCCCAGGTTGATGGGGAATATCGTCTGCTGGCCGTGTAGCACATCCCCGGCAAAAAACAGCGGGATGCGCAATCGACTGCGCTGCACGGCGGCTTCCTGCAATTCGCGCAAACCTTCATTGCTGGCAGCGGGGGCGGTGAACATGGCACCGACGTGCCCGTCGACAATGCTGTCGAGCAGTGCCTGGGGGTTGTGACCGGCGTTCGCATATTCCATTCGCAGCTGGCCGACCTTTTCGTGCAGGGTCATACGCGCCACCAGGCTATCGATGAACCTGTCCTTTTCTGCTTGAATGCCGGTGGCTGTCGCGTTCCCAGCCATCAGCCACAACGTCACTGTGGCTGCGGTCATGGCCAATCTGGTAAATCGCTTTTTCATTCCATTGAATCACGTCTGGTCGGGCCCACACACTGGCCCGTGGACGATGCAACTCGCTACTGGTAGTTCTGTCAGTTGACTTCGACAATGTGGCTTTACATGCCCCGCGTGCATTCTAATAAAGCAACTGCCATCCATGGCTGAACCCAGGACCAAGGACGATGAGTCATTCCTCGCAATTCACCCTGCTCGGCAAGCGGCGCTTCCTGCCGTTCTTCATCACCCAGTCGCTGGGTGCCTTCAACGACAACCTGTTCAAGCAGTCGCTGATCCTGGCGATCCTGTTCAAGCTCAGCCTGGGCGACGGTGACCGTTCTATCTGGGTCAACCTGTGCGCCTTGTTGTTCATCCTGCCGTTCTTCCTGTTCTCGGCGCTGGGCGGGCAGTTTGGCGAGAAGTTCGCCAAGGACGCGCTGATCCGTGCAATCAAACTGGCCGAGATCGTCATCATGGCCATCGGTGCACTGGGCTTTATCACCAACCACCTGGCGCTGATGCTGGTGGCGCTGTTCGGCATGGGTACCCACTCGGCGTTGTTCGGCCCGGTGAAGTATTCGATCCTGCCGCAGGCGCTGCGCGAAGAAGAGCTGGTTGGCGGCAACGGGCTGGTGGAAACAGGCACCTTCCTGGCCATCCTTGCCGGCACCATCGGTGCCGGGGTGATGATGTCGGCCGATAGCTACGCCACGGTGGTGGCCGGCGGCGTGGTGGGCACTGCAGTGCTCGGCTACCTGGCCAGCCGCTGGATACCGCGGGCCGCTGCCGCTTCGCCACAGATGCCGCTGGACTGGAATATCTTCAAGCAGTCGTGGGCCATCCTGCGCATGGGACTGGGCCAGACACCTGCGGTATCGCGTTCGATTGTCGGCAACTCGTGGTTCTGGTTCGTCGGTGCCATCTACCTTACGCAGATCCCGGCTTATGCCAAAGACTGGCTGCACGGCGACGGCACGGTGGTGACCCTGGTGCTGACACTGTTCTCGGTGGGCATTGCCCTTGGGTCGCTGCTGTGCGAACGGCTTAGCGGGCGCAAGGTGGAGATCGGCCTGGTGCCGTTCGGCTCGTTCGGCCTGACCCTGTTCGGCCTGCTGTGGTGGTGGCACTCCGGCGATGTGCCGGCTGCATCGGCCCCGCACGACTGGTTAACGCTGCTGGGCATGGGCCAGGCCTGGTGGATTCTGCTTTCAATCGTCGGCCTTGGGGTGTTCGGCGGCTTCTATATCGTGCCGCTGTATGCACTGATCCAGGCCCGCACGGCCGAAGACCAGCGCGCCAGGGTGATCGCCGCCAACAACATCCTCAATGCCCTGTTCATGGTGGTGTCGGCGGTACTCACCATCATCCTGCTGGGGCTGGCAGGTTTCACTATCCCGCAGCTGTTTCTGGTGGTGTCGCTGCTCAACATCGCGGTCAATGCCTACATCTTCAGGATCGTGCCTGAGTTCACCATGCGTTTCCTGATCTGGCTGCTCAGCCATTCAATGTACCGTGTGCAGCATCGCGACCTGGAGCGCATCCCCGATGAAGGCGCGGCGCTGCTGGTGTGCAACCACGTTTCATTCGTCGATGCCCTGCTGCTGGGTGGGGCGATCCGTCGGCCGATCCGCTTTGTGATGTACTACAAGATCTACAACCTGCCGGTGCTCAACTTCGTGTTCCGCACGGCGGGCGCCATCCCGATTGCCGGGCGCAATGAGGACCTTGCCATCTACGAACGCGCTTTCGCACGCATTGCCCAATACCTGGCCGATGGCGAGCTGGTGTGCATTTTCCCGGAAGGCAAACTGACCGGCGACGGCGAGATCGATGTGTTCAAGGGCGGCGTCAACCGTATCCTTGAGGAAACGCCGGTGCCGGTGATCCCATTGGCGTTGCAGGGGCTGTGGGGGAGTTTCTTCAGCCGTGACCCGGCCAAGGGCTTCTTCAAGCGGCTGTGGTCGAGGGTAACCATCGTGGCGGGCGCCGCCATCCCGGTGGAGGCGGCGCAGCCAGAGTTGTTGCGCGAGCAGGTCAGCCGCCTGCGCGGTGACCTGCGCTAGGCGGGGTGGTCAGCTGGCGCTGACTTTCAGGCCGACAAGGCCGCAGACGATCAGCGCCACACTGACCAGGCGTACCAGCGCCATGGACTCGCCGAACAGGATGATGCCGGCGATGACCGTGCCGACTGCGCCAACGCCAGTCCAGATGGCATAAGCGGTGCCCAGCGGCAGCTCTTTCATGGCCAGGCCCAGCAGGCCAAGGCTGATGACCATGGCACCGACAGTAAGCACGGTAGGAATCGGCTTGCTGAAGCCGTCGGTGTATTTCAGGCCAACGGCCCAGCCGACCTCGAACAGGCCGGCGAAGAACAGGATGATCCAGGACATAGGTGTGTCTCCATCGTTTTGAATGATGGGGCCGTCCCCTGAATGGTCACGCGGTGCGTCGTGAGGTCGTCCTCACAGTGGGCATTATAGTGCCCAGCTGGAAGGTTCTGGGCAAGCCTGTGCCGGCCTCTTCGCGGGCACGCCCGCTCCCACAGGATTCCCACAGGGCTGAACATTGTACGATCCCTGTGGGAGCGGGTTCACCCGCGAAGAGGCCAGCACAGGCAGAAATCAATGCCTGACCGGCTCTCCCTCATCACCCTCGACTCCAGCCTCACCCATCCGCCGGAACCAGGTAGACAGCAACGCGCCGGAAATATTGTGCCAAACACTGAACAGCGCACTCGGCACTGCCGCCAGCGGCGAAAAGTGCGCGGCCGCCAATGCTGCTCCCAGCCCGGAATTCTGCATGCCCACCTCCAGCGCCAGCGACTTGCGCTGGGCCAGGGGGAGTTTGCACAGCTTGCCGGTCAGGTACCCCAGCAAATAGCCGAAGGTGTTGTGCAGCATTACCACCGCCATGATCAGCAGCCCCGACTCGGCAATCTTCGCCTGGCTGGCCGCTACCACGGCGCACACGATCATCACGATGCTCACCACCGACACCAACGGCAGCACCTGCACCGCCGCCTGCACCCGGGCGCCGAGCAAGCGCTGGGCGACAACGCCGAGCACGATCGGCAGCATCACCAGCTGAAGGATCGACCAGAACATGTCCATGAAGGACACCGGCAACCAGGCCGAGGCCAGGAACCAGATCAGCGCCGGGGTCAGCAGCGGGGCCAGCAGGGTGGTGACCGCAGCGATTGCCACTGCCAGCGCCAGGTCCCCGCGGGACAGCCAGACCATCACGTTCGATGCGGTGCCGCTCGGGCAGCAGCCAACCAGGATCACGCCCACGGCAATTTCCGGCGGCAGGTGGAACAGTTGGCACAGCAGCCAGGCCATGCCCGGCATGATCACGAAGTGCGCGACCACCCCCAGCATCACCCGCCAGGGCTGGCGGGCGAGGGCGGCAAAGTCGTCCAGTTTGAGGGTGAGGCCCATGCCGAACATCACCAGGCCCAGCAGTGGCACGATGGCGACCTTGAGGGCGATGAACCATTGCGGTTGCAGGAAGGCCAGCACGGCAAATACCAGCACCCACAGGGCAAAGGTATTGCCGACGAAGCGGCTGAGGGCGGCGAGGGCACGCATGGGGCAATTCCTTTTCTATTTATAGGCTCAAGAGTTTCACTGGCCTCTTCGCGGGCAAGCCCGCTCCCACAGGTATTGCACAGTCTTCAGATTCTGTGGAGACCCTGTGGGAGCGGGCTTGCCCGCGAAGAGGCCGGTACTGGCGAAAAATCACTTTCAGGCCAGCACCGGCATTTCAAGACACCTCAGACCCCTTGCGGAATCTCCTCACCACCCAGCGCCTCGAACAGCACCGGCAGGAACTCGGCAAAGGTCATCATCATCAACTGGAAGCTGGCATCGAACTGCTGCGCCGCCTCATCACCACCGTCCTGCTCGGCCTGCTCCTGCAGCAGCTCTTCGAACTTCAGGCGCTTGATCACCATCTTGTCGTCCAGGATGAACGACAGCTTGTCCTGCCAGGCCAGGGCCAGCTGGGTCACCACCTTGCCAGTGCTCAGGTGCAGCTGGATTTCCTCGCCGGTGAGGTCCTGGCGCTTGCAGCGCACGATACCGCCATCTTCGGCAGTGTCGCGCAGCTCGCATTCGTCCAGTACATAGAAGCCTTCGGCAGCCTGCTGCGACTTGACCCAGTCGGTCATGGTGGCAACCGGTGCAATTTTCACCGTGGCCGGGCGCACCGGCAGCGAGCCCATTACTTCACGCAGGGTCGACAGCAGGTCTTCGGCACGCTTGGCGCTGGCCGAGTTCACCAGGATCACACCCTGGCGTGGGGCGATGGCGGCAAAGATCATCGAGCGGCGGATGAACGCACGCGGCAGGAAGGCCTGGATGATCTCGTCCTTGATCTGGTCGCGCTCCTTTTTGTAGACCTTGCGCATCTGCTCGGTCTCGATCTCCTCGACCTTTTCCTTGACCGCGTCGTTGACCACGCTGCTTGGCAGAATGCGCTCTTCCTTGCGTGCGGCAATCAGCAGGTACTCACCGCTGACATGCACCAGAGGAGCGTCTTCGCCTTTGCCGAACGGCGCGACGAAACCATAGGTGGTCAGCTCTTGGCTGGCGCAGGGGCGGGCCGGCTTGCTGGCCAGGGCTGCCTCCAGCGCTTCAGGCTCGAACGGGACTTCCTGGGTCAGGCGGTAGGTCAGCAGGTTCTTGAACCACATGAGGGGCAACTCTCCTTAATGCATAAGGCGGGCATTATTCTCCGTGTAGTGATCTGAGGCCAGCCCTGTCAGAGGGCCAGCAGCGGCTTATCCCTTACTGAAACACCCGGCAACGCTAGGTCTTTGAAAGGCATGAGGTTTTTTTTAAAAAAAGTTTAAAAAGTGCTTGCCAGGGTGCAGGGCCGTCCGTAGAATGCGCGCCACACCGAGACGAAGGGTGATTAGCTCAGCCGGGAGAGCATCTGCCTTACAAGCAGAGGGTCGGCGGTTCGATCCCGTCATCACCCACCACTCGATGTATAGCGCAGCGGTAGTTCAGTCGGTTAGAATACCGGCCTGTCACGCCGGGGGTCGCGGGTTCGAGTCCCGTCCGCTGCGCCATATTCCACTTCCAGGGCCCACTGAACACCCGGAAGTAACAAAGAAAGCGACCTTAGGGTCGCTTTTTTTGTGCCTGAAATTTGCTGCTTGATTGTTTTTTGAAAAAACTACGATAAGTGCTTGCCAGACCGCAAAACCGCCCGTAGAATGCGCGCCACACCGAGAGACATGGGTGATTAGCTCAGCCGGGAGAGCATCTGCCTTACAAGCAGAGGGTCGGCGGTTCGATCCCGTCATCACCCACCACTCGATGTATAGCGCAGCGGTAGTTCAGTCGGTTAGAATACCGGCCTGTCACGCCGGGGGTCGCGGGTTCGAGTCCCGTCCGCTGCGCCATATTCCACTTCCAGGGCCTACTGAACACCCGGAAGTAACAAAGAAAGCGACCTTAGGGTCGCTTTTTTTGTGTCTGCGATTTCAGCTTCAGCGCTCTTCTTCCCGCAACGTCAGCACTTCAAACCCGTGCTCAGTCACCGCCACCGTGTGTTCCCACTGCGCCGACAGGCAGTGGTCTCGGGTAATCACCGTCCAGCCATCTTTCAACGTGCGCGTGCCACGCCCACCCTGGTTGATCATCGGCTCGATGGTAAACACCATCCCCGGCTTCAGCTTCATGCCCATGCCGCGCTGGCCAATGTGCAGCACCTCCGGCCCTTCATGCATCTGCTGGCCGATACCATGCCCGCAATACTCGCGCACCACGCTGTAGCCCGCGGCCTCGGCATGGCTTTGCACGGCATGGCCGATATCGCCCAGCGTCGCCCCTGGGCGTACCTGTTCGATGCCTTTCCACAGCGCGTCATAGGTGGTGTCCACCAGGCGCCGGGCCTCGTCGCTGACTGGCCCGATGCAGTACATCTTTGACGAGTCGGCGATATAACCGCCTTGCTCCAGCGTGATGTCGACGTTGATGATCGAGCCTTCTTTCAGCACTTCATCGACCTTGGGTATACCGTGGCACACAACGTGGTCCACCGAGGAATTGAGTGAGTAGGGGAAACCGTACTGGCCCTTGCTCGCTGGCCGCGACTTGAGTGTGTTGACGATGAATGCATCGGCGTGGTCGTTGATTTGCATCGTCGTGATGCCGGGGCGGATGAAGCTGTCGAGCTCGGCGAACACCTGCGCCAGCAGCTGGCCGGCGCGGCGCATCAGGTCGAGTTGGGCGGGGGTCTTGAGGATCACCTGGGACATAAGGAGAGTGCAGTTGCTCATGCTGGAATGTGCCCCAGCATAGCGCCAGCGGATGTGAGGTTGCCACCGCATGGTGCGTAGCCTGTGCCGGCCTCTTCGCGGGCTTGCCCGCTCCCACAGGTACAGCACCGGCCTCAGGCACAGCGATATCCCTGTGGGAGCGGGCAAGCCCGCGAAAGGGCCGGTACAGCTGGCCCATTAATTGCTGACTTACGCTTCATCCAGGGCCATCAACGTCGACAGCCCACAAAACCTCACGACAAAGGCGCCGTGTTGCCCCGCTTGCTCAGCAAGCCGGGGCAGCCGGCGCCTTTTTGCGTTTCCAACAGGAGCCCGCCCATGGCCAACAGCGAAGTACGCAGCGTCTGCCCCTATTGTGGCGTCGGCTGCGGCATCGTCATGAGCGTTGCCGATGGCAAGGTCAGCAAGGTCAGCGGTGACAAGCAGCACCCCAGCAACTTCGGCCGCCTCTGCACCAAAGGCCTTACCGCACACCTGCCGCTGACCGCCGCCGGGCGCATGGAGGACGCCTATGTGCGCCAGCAGCGTAACCAGCAGCCGGTGCGCACCGGCATCGACCAGGCCATCGCCGAAACAGCCACTCGCTTGCGCGGCATCATCGACCAGCACGGCCCCGACGCGGTTGCGCTGTATGTGTCCGGGCAGATGTCGCTGGAGGCCCAGTACCTGGCCAACAAACTGGCCAAGGGCTTTATCCGCACCCGCCATATCGAGTCCAACTCGCGCCTGTGCATGGCCAGTGCAGGCAGTGGCTACAAGCTGTCGCTCGGTGCAGACGGCCCCCCCGGGAGCTATCAGGACTTCGAGCACGCCGATGTGTTCCTGGTCATCGGTGCCAACATGGCCGACTGTCACCCGATCCTGTTCCTGCGCCTGCTCGACCGGGTCAAGGCCGGCGCCAAGCTGATCGTCGTCGACCCACGCCGCAGTGCCACCGCCGACAAGGCCGACCTGTTCCTGCAGGTGCGCCCCGGCAGTGACATGGCCTTGCTTAACGGCCTGTTGCACCTGCTGCACCGCAATGGCCACACCAACCCCGCCTTCATCGCCCGCTACACCGAAGGTTGGGACGAACTGCCAGCCTTTCTCGACGACTACACCCCCGAGCGCGTGGCCGCCATCACCGGGCTGGCCGAGGCCGACATCCTGAAGGCCGCGGAATGGATCGGCGGCGCCAGCAACTGGATGAGCTGCTGGACCATGGGCCTGAACCAGAGCATCCACGGCACCTGGCACAGCAATGCAATCTGCAACCTGCACCTGGCGACCGGCGCAATCTGCCGGCCCGGTAGCGGGCCGTTTTCGCTGACCGGCCAACCCAATGCGATGGGCGGTCGCGAGATGGGCTACATGGGCCCCGGCCTGCCGGGCCAGCGCTCGGCACTGGTGGCGGCTGACCGCGCTTTTGTCGAGCAGCAGTGGCAACTGGCACCGGGCAGCCTGCGTAGCGAAGGCGGCGAGGGTACGGTGGCGTTGTTCGAACAGATGAAAGCCGGTGAAGTGAAAGCCTGCTGGATCATCTGCAGCAACCCGGTGGCCAGTGTCGCCAACCGCCAGCAAGTGATCGACGGCCTGCGTCAGGCCGAACTGGTGATCACCCAGGACGCCTTCCTCGACACCGAAACCAACCGCTACGCCGACATCCTGCTGCCTGCCGCGCTGTGGGCCGAAGGCGAGGGCGTGATGATCAACAGCGAACGCAACCTCACCTTGATGCCACGGGCCGTCGAACCGCCAGGGCAGAGCCTGCCCGACTGGCAGATCATCGCCCGGGTAGCCTGCGCCATGGGTTATCGCGAAGCCTTTGACTACCCCAATGCCGAGGCGGTGTACGAGGAAATCCGCCGCTTCCACAACCCTGCCACCGGCTACGATCTGCGTGGCATCGGCTATGCCGAACTGCGCCAGCAGCCGCACCAGTGGCCTTGCGCACCTGGCCGTGCCAGCGACCGCAGCCCCTTGCGCTACCTGAACGATGGCAGCAGCCAGGTGCTGTTCCACGACAGTGAAGGCCAGCGCCCGGCGCTGGTCTTTCCCACCGCCAGCGGCAAGGCCCGCTTCTTCGCCCGGCCCTGGTTGCCGGCACCCGAGTTGCCGGATCACGACTACCCCATGGTGTTGAACACCGGCCGTGTGCAGCACCAGTGGCACACCCTGACCAAGACCGGCAAGGTGGCGTCGCTGAACAAGCTGGAACCCGGCCCCTTCGTTGAAATCCACCCCGAAGATGCCGCCCGGCTGGGCGTTGCTGAAAAAGACCAGGTGGCCATTCGCTCTCGCCGCGGCCGGGCCGTGCTGCCGGCACGTCTCAGCGACCGGGTCATGCCCGGGAACTGCTTTGCCCCGTTCCACTGGAACGACCTGATCGGCGAGCAACTGGCAATCAATGCCGTTACCTGCGATGCGGTCGACCCGTTGTCGCTGCAGCCCGCCTTCAAACACTGCGCCGTGGCCTTGGAACGGGTTGCAGGCGAGCGTATCGAAGCCCTTGAACTGAATACTGCCATTGCGGAGCCAGCCCGTATGCCGACTGCCACCCTGTCTCGTCTGCTTGGCCTGCACACCCTGCCAGCCCCGGTGCTGGCCGAGGAAGAGCGTCATTACCTGCAAGGTTTCCTGCTGGGCCTGGAGCACAGCCGTGCCGATGGCCCGCCCAGCCTGCCGGCCAGTGCACCGTTGGCAGCCAGCCGCCGGTTGTTCGTAGACGGCTTGCTGGCCGGTCTGTTTGCCCAGCCCGCGGCATTGCCCACAGCGGCATTGTCGGCACCACGGCATCAAGTGCTGTGGGCCTCGCAGACGGGTAACGGCGAGCTGTTGGCCGAGCGCTGTGCTGAACGCTTGCGCGGTGCCGGCCTGGACGTGCAGCTCAGTTGCATGGCGGCGGTCAGCCCGCGCCAGCTACAAGGCGCCGCCAGCGTGCTGCTGATCGCCAGCACGTTTGGCGATGGCGACGCGCCCGACAGCGCCGGGGCATTCTGGCAGGCGTTGCAAGGCGAGGAGGGCGCCCACTGCGCCGAGCTGCCCTATGCCGTGCTGGCCCTGGGCGACTCCAGTTACGACCAGTTCTGCGGTTTTGGCCGCAAACTCGACCAGCGCCTGGCCGAGCTGGGTGGGCGGCGCTTGCTGCAACGGGTGGACTGCGAGCCCGACTTTGACGAAGCGTTCGCTGGCTGGCTCGAAGCGCTGCTGCCCTCGCTGGGCACTGCTGCCGAGCCACAACCGGTCAATGAGCCTGCACCGGTAGCGACCTACGGCAAGCAGCAACCCTGGGCCGCCACCTTGCTGGAAAACCGCCTGCTCAACGGGCCGGGTGCAAGCAAGGAAACCCGCCAACTCGTATTCGACCTGAGCGGCAGCGGCTTCAGCTATTCAGCCGGTGATGCACTGGGCGTGTGGCCGCGCAATTGTCCCGCCTTGGTGGGCGAGCTGCTGGCGTTGATGCAACTCGATGGCCAGGCCAGGGTCGAGCTGAAGGGCCAGCCTGCCATGCCACTGGCCGAAGCCCTGCAAGACCATCTGGAAATCGCCAAGGTCACCGCGCAGCAACTTCAGGCCTTCGCGGGAGCCGCCCCGGAGCTTCAGCGCCTGTTGCGGCCCGAATGCAAAGCCGAACTGCAGGACTGGCTGTGGGGCCGGCAGTTGGTCGATGTATTGCGTGCTTTCCCTCAACAACTGCCGCTGGCCAGCTGGCTCGACCTGCTCAAGCCGTTGCAGCCGCGGCTTTACTCGATCAGCTCCAGCCCATTGGCGCATCCGGACCAGGTGCACCTGACCGTTTCCACCGTGCGCTACGGCGAGCGCAAAGGTGTGTGTTCAAGCTTCCTTGCCGACCGCGCCCAGGCGCTGAAGGTGGCCATCTTTCCGCAGTTGTCGAAGCACTTCCGGCTGCCCGAGGACGACAGCGTGCCGGTGATCATGGTTGGCCCGGGTACCGGCATTGCGCCGTTCCGTGCGTTTCTGGAAGAACGGGAAGCGCGGGGGGCGAAAGGGGGGAATTGGCTGTTCTTTGGCGAGCAGTGCGCCGCTACCGACTTCTATTACCGGGAACAGTTACACGCCTGGCAGGCAAGCGGCCACCTACGGTTGGATACGGCGTTTTCACGCGATCAGCCTGAGAAGATCTATGTGCAGCAGCGCATGCGTGAGCAGGGCGCGCAGCTGTGGCAGTGGCTGGAGGCCGGTGCGTATTTTTATGTGTGCGGGGATGCCCAGCGCATGGCCAAGGATGTGGATGCGGCGTTGCGCGCGATCGTGGCTGAGCATAGCGGGATGGAAGCGGCGGCGGCTGCTGCCTACGTCGAAGGTTTGAACAAGGCCAAACGTTATCGGCGCGATGTGTACTGAGTGCACCGGGATGGGGAGTGATGCACTTGGAATGTGCACTTGCTGTGCTGGCCCTATCGCTGGCAAGCCAGCTCCCACAGGTATTTAACAAACCTGGAAACCTGTGGCGGCCCTTGTGGGAGCTGGCTTGCCAGCGATAGGGCCAGTACAGGAAAGAGGATTGGCACACTCCCTGCTAAACCCCAGATACAACAAAGCCCACTGATCAACGGCGATCAATCCGGGCCCCCTACCGTGATGAATACAGGCAAAGGCGCCTGGAGCTTCGGCTCCAGGCGCTTTTTTTTTGATCGAGGATCGGCTTATGAAGGCAACAGCGAGCAGCGGGCAACGAGAGCGACTGGTCATCGTCGGCAACGGCATGGTCGGCCACCACTGTGTCGAACAACTGGTCAGCCGTGGCGCCTTGCAGCGCTTCGAGGTGCGGGTGTTCGGCGAAGAGCGCCAGCGCGCCTACGACCGCGTGCACCTGTCCGAGTACTTCGGCGGCAGCTGTGCCGAAACCCTGGCCCTGTGCGAGCACGATTTCTACACCGCCAATGGCGTGCACCTGCACCTTGGTGAGGCCGTGCTGGCGATCGACCGCGAGCGCTGCGAGGTGGTCACCGCCGAAGGCCGCTATGGCTACGATCAGTTGGTGCTGGCCACCGGCTCCTACCCCTTCGTGCCGCCGATCGAAGGCTCCAGCGGCAACGCGTGTCTTGTCTACCGCACCCTCGATGACCTTGACCGCATCCGCGCCGCCGCGGCCAGTGCCCGCCGTGGCGTGGTGGTCGGCGGTGGCCTGCTCGGCCTGGAGGCCGCCAACGCGCTCAAGTCGCTGGGCCTGGAAGCCCATGTGGTGGAGTTCGCCCCACGCTTGATGCCGGTACAGCTGGACGGCGAGGGCGGTGCCGCGCTCAAGGCGCAGATCGAGGCGCTGGGCGTGGGCGTGCACCTGTCACGTGCCACCCAGTCGATCAGCGCGGGTGATGCTTACCGCTACCGCATGAACTTCGACGGCGGTGAGCACCTGGAAACCGACCTTATCGTATTCTCCGCCGGTATTCGCCCGCAGGATGCCCTGGGCCGAGCCAGTGGCCTGGACATCGCCACGCGTGGCGGGGTCGTGATCGACAACCATTGCCGCAGCAGCGACCCACGCATCTTTGCCATTGGCGAGTGCGCTTCGTGGAACGGCAGCGTGTTCGGCCTGGTCGCCCCGGGCTACAGCATGGCGCGCAACCTGGCCGCGTTGCTGATGGGGGAAGCGGCGGTTGCGTTCACCGGCGCCGACATGTCCACCAAGCTCAAGTTGCTGGGCGTGGATGTCGGCTCGATTGGCGATGCCCATGGCGCCACGCCAGGTGCGCGCAGCTATCGCTTTATCGACGAAGCCAACAGCGCCTACCGCCGGCTGGTAGTGGATGCCAGCGGCAAGCATGTGCTTGGCGCGGTGCTGGTGGGTGACAACAGCTACTACGACACCCTGCTGCAATACGCCCAGAACGGCATCGCCCTGCCGGCCGACCCAGCCGCGCTGATTCTGCCGCAAGGGGGTGGCGCGCCGGCGTTGGGCGCCGATGCACTGCCGGACAGCGCAACCATCTGCTCCTGCCACAACGTCAGCAAAGGCGCGGTTTGCGCTGCCATCGACAGCGGGTGCAGCGACCTTGCAGCGGTCAAGGGCTGCACCAAGGCCGCCACCGGTTGCGGGGGGTGTGCGGCACTGCTGAAGCAGGTGTTCGAGCACGAACTGACCGCCCGTGGTGTTGCGGTAGACAAGAGCCTGTGCGAACACTTCGGTTACACCCGCCAGGAGCTGTACGGGCTGGTGCGCGTGGAAGGTATCCGTACCTTCAGCGAACTGCTCGAACGCCACGGCAAGGGCCACGTAGGCTGTGACATCTGCAAGCCGGCCGTGGGCAACATCCTCGCCTCGTGCTGGAACCAGCCGATCATGGACCCGGCGCTGGTGCCCCTGCAGGACACCAACGACACCTTCATGGCCAACATGCAGAAGAACGGCACCTACTCGGTGGTGCCGCGTATCCCCGGTGGTGAAATCACCCCTGACAAGCTCATCGTCATAGGCCAGGTGGCGAAGAAGTACGACCTGTATACCAAGATCACCGGGGGCCAGCGCATCGACCTGTTCGGCGCCCAGTTGCACGAACTGCCACTGATCTGGGGCGAGCTGATCGAGGCTGGCTTCGAAACCGGCCACGCCTACGGCAAGTCGACCCGCACGGTAAAGTCGTGCGTCGGCAGCACCTGGTGCCGCTACGGGGTGCAGGACAGTGTCGGCATGGCCCTGCGCCTGGAAGACCGCTACAAGGGCCTGCGCAGCCCGCACAAGCTCAAGTTCGCCGTTTCGGGCTGCACCCGTGAATGCGCCGAAGCACAGAGCAAGGATATTGGCGTGATCGCCACCGACAAGGGCTGGAACCTGTACGTGTGCGGCAACGGCGGCATGCGCCCGCGCCATGCCGAACTGTTCGCCACCGACCTGGACGACGAGACGCTGGTGCGCCTGATCGACCGCGTGCTGATGTTCTACATCCGCACGGCCGACAAGTTGCAACGCACCTCGGTGTGGCGCGAGAACCTGGAAGGTGGGTTGGACTATCTGAAACAGGTGGTCATCGACGACAGCCTGGGCCTGGCCAGCGAGCTGGAGGCGCAGATGCAGCATGTGGTCGACCAGTACGAGTGCGAATGGGCCAACGCCCTCAACGACCCGGAAAAACTCAAGCGCTTCCGCACGTTCGTCAATGATCGGCGTGCCGACCCGGACGTGCACTTCGTGCGCGAACGCGAACAACGCCGGCCCGCTGCACCGCTGCACCTGATCCCTACTGTCGAGGAGGCTGTCTGATGAACCTGTCCAATGCTGCTGTGAAAACCCGTGAAAACTGGCAGCCCGTGTGCCAGGCGCAAGACCTGGTGGCCGATTCCGGCGTGGTGGTGTGGCTGGACGGGGCCCAGGTGGCGCTGTTCTACCTGCCGGGGCAGGCCCAGCCGCTGTACGCGGTAGACAACCGCGACCCGCGTTCTGGCGCCAACATCATCGGCCGCGGGCTGGTGGGCAGTATGCAGGGCGAGCTGGTGGTGGCGGCGCCGCTGTACAAGCAGCATTTCAGCTTGCAGAGCGGGGAATGCCTGGAGGATGCCGGGCAGCGGTTGCGGGTGTGGCCGGTGCGGTTGAATGATGGGGCGGTGGAATTGGCTGTAGCCTGATCAATCGCTGGGGGCGCTTTGCGCCCCTTTCGCGACACAAGGCCGCTCCTACAGGGGATCGCGTACCCTTGTAGGAGCGGCCTTGTGTCGCGATGGGCTGCAAAGCAGCCCCGGAATGCTCGCTCAGATAACCAACCCCTGCGGCGTGCGCCCGGCAAACACATCCACCAGGCTGGCCACCACCATCTCGCCCATGCGCGTGCGCGTCTGCACCGTGGCACTGGCCCGGTGGGGCTGCAGCACTACATCCTCACGCTCGAACAGGGCCTCTGGCGCACGCGGCTCATCGGCAAATACATCCAGCGCCGCGCCTGCGATCTCGTTGGCCTGCAGCGCCGCGATCAACGCGGGCTCATCCACCAGCTTGCCGCGCGCGATGTTGATCAGGTACCCCTCGGCGCCCAACGCTCGCAGCACCTCGCGATTGATCAGCGCCTCGCCCTTGTCCGCCGCTGCCGCGAGGATAAGTGCATCGCTGTCCTTGGCCAGCTGCAGCAGGTCTGCCTCGAATCCGTAGGGCACATCCAGCGCCTGCAGATCGGTGTAGCGAATCGGGCAACCAAACGCCGCCGCCCGCTGTGCCACTGCGCGACCCACCCGGCCCATGCCGACGATGCCCACTCGCATGCCCGAGACCTGCCGGGCCAGAGGCAACGGTGCCAGCGGCGTGGCACTGGTGGCCCAATGGCCGGCGCGGACGAAGCGGTCACCGGTGCAAATCCCCCGGCACAAACCAATCAACAGGCCGATGGCAAGGTCAGCAACGTCTTCGGTGAGGGCACCGATGGTCGCCGTCACCTGAATGCCGCGGTCGCGGGCATAGGCCAGGTCTACCGCGTCGGTGCCGACGCCATTGACCGCGATCACTTCAAGGTTGGGCAAGCGTGCCATAAGCGCCTGGCTGATGCCGGTGTGGCCACCGGTGATCACACCGCGAATATTGCCGGCGTGCTGGCTGACATAGGCCTCCTTGTCGGCCTGTTCGTAGTAGCGGTGTACCGTGAACAGCTGTTCCAGGCGCTCACGGATTTGCGGGATGAGGATCGGGCTAAGTTGCAGGACTTCTGGTTTCATGGGGCACTCCATCAGGAACAGGTCAGCCACGGCCAACGAACGGCATGTTGCTGGCCATCACGGTCATGTTCAGTACGTTGGCGTCCAGCGGCAGCGCGGCGATGTAGCGCACCGCGTCGGCCACATGGCGCACGTCGAGCATCGGTTCGGCGGCGGTTTCGCCATTGGCCTGGCGCACGCCACGGGTCATCCGCTCGGAAAGTTCGGTCAGGGCATTGCCGATGTCCACCTGGCTGCAGACGATGTTGTAAGGCCGCCCATCCAGCGCCAGGGCTTTGGTCAAGCCCAGCACCGCATGTTTGCTGGCGGTGTAGGGCGCCGTGAACGGGCGCGGGGTGTGTGCCGAGATCGAGCCGTTGTTGATGATCCGCCCGCCTTGCGGCTGTTGGCGTCGCATCAGGCCGAAAGCGGCGCGGGCGCAAAGAAACACACCATCCACGTTGGTAGCGATGACGTTGCGCCAGTTCTCCAGCGGCAGTTCGTCGACCGGCACGGCGGGGGCATTGATGCCGGCATTGTTGAAGATGATGTCGAGGCGGCCATGTACCTCCTCGATGGTGGCAAACAGCTGCGCGACGCTCTGTTCGTCGCGTACGTCAGTGGCTACGGCCAGGGCTTCACCGCCCGCTGCCTGTGCCTGTTCGACCACCGCTTGCAGCGGCTCCAGACGGCGCCCGGCAAGCACCAGGCTGAAGCCGTCTTCCAGCAGGGCGAGGGCAACGGCGCGGCCGATGCCACTGCCTGCGCCGGTGACCAAGGCGATTTTCTTGTTCTGGTTCATCGTGTTACTCCAAGGGGATCAGGCAGCGTTGGCGGCTTGTGCGGCAGGCTTGGGGCCGACGCGCAAGTGCATTTCGCCGATACCATCGATGCCGGCGTGAAGGGTGTCGCCCGGGTTCAGCGGCGCCACGCCGGGCGGGCTGCCGGTCATGATCAGGTCGCCCGGGCGTAGCGGCAGCTGGCGTGACAGCCGGCTGATGACTTCGGCCAATGCCCAGGTCTGCTGGCTCAGGTGTGCACGCTGGCGCTCATGGCCATTGACTTGCAGCCACAACGCCGCATCCAGCGGCCATGCGCATTCGCTGGCGGGAACGATGGCGGTCATGGGTGCCGATGCTTCGAATACCTTGGCAGCTTCCCATGGCCGCCCTTCGGCCTTGGCCTTGCGCTGGTGATCGCGGCGGGTCAGGTCAAGCCCGGCGGCAAAGCCGAACACGTGCTCCAGGGCCTGTTCCGGGGCAATGTCGGCACCGCCCTTGGCAATGGCCGCGACCAGTTCGATCTCGTGGCAGAACTCGTCGGTCTGCGGCGGGAAGGGCAGTTCGCCCGTTGCCTCGACCACGTTGCTTGCCGGTTTCATGAAGAACACCGGCTCGCAGGGGGCAGGGCCGTAGGTTTCAGGCCAGGGATAGTTGCGGCCCAGGCAGAACACGCGGCCAACCGGGAAGCGCGTGTCGCTGCCACGGATGGGCAGGCTGACGATGGCCGGGGGGCTGAACAGGTAACTCATGGGGTGACTCCTTCGTGCTGGAGTGGCCAGCCTAGCCAGTGGCTGGCCGGCAAAGTTGGACAAAAGCGGGGTTGGGTTGGACTATCCAAGTAACCTGTACCGGCCCTTTCGCGGCTAAAGCCGCTCCCACAGGGGCAGTGCCAAACCTGAGGGCAGCGCTGTACCTGTGGGAGCGGCTTTAGCCGCGAAAGGGCCGGTACTGACCATGCATTTCTCGAATCAGGCCGCAGTCTTCAACTCAATGCGGTACAGCTTCCCGAGCAGCAGCGAATACGAAAGGGTGCCCATCAGGGCCACGCCACCGATGAACCAGAACGCCATGGCGAACGAGCCACTGGCATGCACGATTGCGCCAATCACGATCGGCGTGACGATGCCGCCGATGTTTGCTGCCAGGCTGGTGACCCCGCCGGTCAGGCCGATCAGTTGCCTGGGCGCTACTTCCGAGACCGCGGCCCACGAAGACGAGGCGATGCCCTGGGCAAAGAACGCCAGGGTGAGAATGGCGATGCACAGCACGTTGGAGTCGGTGAAGTTCACCAGCACGATCGACATGCCCAGCATCGAGCCCACCACCAGCGGCAGCTTGCGCGCAAACGACAGCGAGTAGCCCTTGCGGATAAGCAGGTCAGAGACGATGCCCGCCAGCAGGATGCCGACCGTTGCGCCAATGAACGGCATCACGGCGAAGATGCCGACCTTGATCAAGGTGAGCTGGCGTTCTTCGATCAGGTAAGTAGGGAACCAGGTGAGGAAGAAGTACAGCGCCGAGGTGCTTGCGAACTTGCCCAGGCAGATGGCCCATACCTGGCGGTAGCGGAACAGTTCGGCCACCTGGCGCCAGTCGAAGCGGGTACGCTCCTGGCTGCTTTTGACCAGGCCACCGCCGCTCTCGATATAGGCCAGTTCTTCCTTGCTGACCTTCTTGCAGTTCAGCGGGTCACGGTAAAGGAACAGCCACACCACGCCGAACAGGATGCCGACCACGCCGGTGCTGTAGAACACGTGCCGCCAGTCGTAGGTGGTTGCCAGCCACAGCAGGGCGCCGGTGAACAGTGCAGTGCCCAGGTATTGGCCGCACACGTAGATGCTGCTGGCCATGCCGCGTTCACGCGCAGGGAACCATACCGTCACCGCACGGCTGTTGGCGGGGAAGGCCGGGGCCTCCATGGCTCCGACGGCAAGGCGCAAACCGAACAGCGAGGTAAAGCCACTGGCCAGGCCCTGAGCCACGGTCACCGCCGACCAGCTGATCAGCGACACGCCATAGGTCAGGCGCGAGCCGAAGCGGTCGGCGATGAAGCCGGCCGGTACCAGCGCCAGGGCGTAGGTCCAGGCAAAGGCAGAGAAAATCAGCCCCATCTCCACTTTGTCCAGGCCCAGGTCCTTGGCCATGAAGGGGGCGGCGATCGAGATATTCACCCGGTCGACGTAGTTGATGATGGTCGCCACCAGCAGCAGCGACAACATGAACCAGCGGCGCCGGGTGGGCAGGCGCTGGGCAGGGGCCGCGTCCAGCGCGTACGAAGACGCTGCGCGGGGGGTAGGCGTGCTCGACATGAGTCGACCTCGTTTGTTGTTGTTGGTTGAGGTTGGGCTGCAGTCCCGTGACTAGGGTGGTCGTACAACGTCTTGAATGCAATGCGGGGGTTAGACCGTTTTTGCGCGGGATGGAGGGGGATGCGTGCGCTGTCCAAAAGAATCCGGGCGCAGGGTTTTGTCTCGACTTCTTGCTGTGTGTCGCGTTTTCAGCGGGCTGTGACGAATTGCGGTTGCGTCTTTTTTTGTAGTCGCGTTTAAATCAAGACATCGTACAACTGACTGTCTGTTTACCGGAGTTTGCCATGCCACCAAAGCGCGAGGTCCCGACCTACGTCATGCAGCAGCGCAGCGAGCTGATGGATTTCCACATCCGCGACCGGCGCGGGCGACCGGCCGAAACCGCGCCGCACCGTCACGAGTACTTCCAGGTCCAGGTCAATCTGGGCGGGGACACGGTGCAGCACATTGGCAGCGTGCAACGCCCTTTCAAGCGCAACACGCTGGCCTTCATCCTGCCGCATCGGGTGCATGTGATCCCGCATCCCGCCGACAGTGATTTCGTGGTGATCAATTTTTCCCAGACATTCCTGTTGCCACACCTGGATTGCGACCCGATGGACCTGGAAGAGGTCTCGATCCTGCAAGCCCCGGAGCTGTCACCGTTCCGCTTTCAGGAGCACCTGGATTTTTGCCTGGAAGACGCCGATTTCGCTGAGGTGTTGCAACTGCTCGAGCGCATGCGTGCACTGGACGCCAACCGCCGCTTCGGCAGCCGGGAGCTGCTCAAGGGCCTGCTGTTGCAGCTGATTGGCCAGGTGTGCGGCTTGTATGCCGAACCGTTGCGCATCCTTGCAGATGGCAACGCTGCGCAGCTGAGCCGCCGGGCCGCGTTGAACCGCATGAGCGAGTACTTGCGCCGGCACATCGACGACCCCGACCTGAACCTGCAGAAAGTGGCCGCCGCCACCTACCTGTCCCCCACTTACCTGACCCACTGGCTGCGCAAGGAAATCGGCAAGACGTTCAGTGAGCTGGTGCTTGAGCGACGCATGCATACCGCACGCAACTACCTGCTCAATGGCAGTCGGCCGGTAGGTGAGGTGGCGCGTTTGTGCGGGTTTGCCGACGAGGCATATTTCTCGCGGCGCTTCCGTCAGATTCACGGCCTGCCGCCAGGGCAGTTCCGCCGCCAGCAACGCGACCCGGATACGCCGCAGGTAGCGATGCGTTAAGCTTGGCGCATGAACCTCGACACCCGCATCAAGTACCGCCACCTGCTGTGCTTCCTGGAGATTGCCCGGCAGGGCAGCCTGGCCAGGGCTGCCGACGTGCTCGCCATCAGCCAGCCGGCCATTTCCAAAACCCTTAAAGAACTCGAAGACCTGCTGGAAACGCGCCTGTTCGCCCGTAGCCGCCAGGGCGTCGAGTTGACCCCGGCCGGCACGCGTTTCATGCGCTATGCCGGGCCCAGTGTGCAGGCCCTGCGCGATGGCGTCAGCAGCTTGCGCGGCGAGGCGCGGGCGCCGTCGCAGGTGCGCATAGGTGTGCTGTCCACGGTCGAAGGCCTGCTCATGCCCGAGGTGCTGTGCCGCCTGCACCAGCGCCATGAAGCGCTGGTGATCAGCGTGGTCACCGGCATCAGCGCGCAGCTGCTTGGCCAACTGCGCCTGGGCGAACTGGAGCTGGTGGTCGGTCGAATGACCGACAGCCCGCAGATCCAGGGCCTGTCGTTCGAGCATTTGTACAGCGAATCGATGAGCCTGGTGGTGCGCCCGGGCCACCCGTTGTTGGCCGCCACGCCGGTAGAGCGAGCCCAGGTGGGCCGTTACCCATTGGTGTTGCCACCGGCAGGTACCACCATCCGCCAGCATGCCGACAGCCTGTTCGTGCAATGCGGCATCCAGATGCCGGCGCAGCGCCTGGAAACCCTGTCGCTGGCGTTGAGCCGGCGCTACCTGCTAGGCAGCGATGCGCTGTGGGTGGCGCCCCGCGATGCGGTACTGCTCGACCTGCGCCGTGGCGAACTGGTCGAGCTCGACCTGGGCGTGCGCGAGCCGGGCGGCTCGGTCGGTATCTGTCGCAATGCCGCTTTGCCGCAAAGCCTGCCGGGGCAGTGGGTGTGCGAGGTATTGCGCGAGGTAGCGGGGCAGTACCGTGAAGGTCACTACCCTTGATGGCTGGCCTTTCAGAAGCCAACGAAATAAATCCCCCGCAAATCCGGGCAAAACCGGCACAACGGGTCAATACTGGCCAATGGCTGTAAACGCTGGGATGAATATCCGTTTAAGTACTGAACTTACTTACCAAAACCTGCTCTTATGCCGGTAGCCATGGGTTGGGGACGCCTGATAAGCTCGCGGCTTCTACCCTGATTGCCCTTATGGCGCATGAACAAGGAAATTACATGAAACAGCATCGTTTGGCGGCTGCGGTTGCCCTGGTTGGCCTGGTACTGGCTGGCTGTGATCAACAGGCCAGCAGCCCCGAGCTGAAGACTCCGTCGCAGAAAGCCTCCTACGGCATCGGCCTGAACATGGGCAAGAGCCTGGCTCAGGAAGGCATGGAAGACCTTGATTCCAAAGCCGTTGCCCTCGGCATCGAAGACGCCGTTGGTAAAAAGGAACAGCGCATCAAGGATGAAGAGCTGGTAGAGGCCTTCACTGCGCTGCAGAAGCGTGCCGAAGAACGCCTGGCCAAGGCCAGCGAAGAAGCTGCCTCCGCCGGCAAGAAGTTCCTCGAAGAAAACGCCAAGAAGCCAGGCGTGGTCACCACTGCCTCGGGCCTGCAGTACGAAGTGGTGAAGAAGGCCGACGGCCCGCAGCCCAAGCCAACCGACGTGGTCACTGTCCACTACGAAGGCAAGCTGATCGATGGCAAGGTGTTCGACAGCTCCGTCGAGCGCGGCAGCCCGATCGACCTGCCGGTCAGCGGCGTGATCCCGGGTTGGGTCGAAGGCCTGCAGCTGATGCACGTTGGCGAGAAGTACAAGTTGTTCATCCCGGCTGAACTGGCCTATGGCGCACAGAGCCCAAGCCCGCTGATCCCGGCCAACTCGGTGCTGGTGTTTGATCTGGAACTGATCGCCATCAAGGATCCGGCCCAGCTGCAAGGCGCTGAGCCGGAAGCCGAGGCCCCGGCCGAAGCACCTGCTGAAGCCCCTGCCAAGTAACACTGGCTGGTACCTGCAAAACGCCCCGTCCTGAGCGGGGCGTTTTCATTTGTGGCGATTGGACGAACCTGATACAGCTGATACTGTCCGAGGAAATGCAGCGTACAGGTGTAGGATGTTTCTGGCGCAAATCGTTTGCGGCCAGCTACCCTCGGCTTGAAATGGCTGTGTAAAAAACGCCCGATCTGACCGGGGCCCTTGCCTGGCAGGCACCGGAGGTCAGAAATGTGGCCCTGTTCACAAGGTTATCCACAATAAATGTGGATAACCTGTTCCGCCTGGAGGCTCCATGAGCGCACCCTGGAATTTTGCCCGCTTCCTGCCCTTGGCCGAGCGCTTGCTCAGCCGCGGTCGGCTGCCGGCCCTGTTGTTTGCAGTGGCGCGCAAAGGCCCGCGTATCGGCCAGTTGCGCGAGGATGTGAAACTGCTGCAGTCGTTGTGTCTGGCGTGGTGGCGCGGCGAATACCGCGCCATCAGCCCCAAGGCGTTGGTCACCATCGTGGCGGGCCTGTTGTATTTCGTCAGCCCGATCGATGCCATTCCTGACTGGTTGCTGGGCGTGGGCTTCCTTGATGACATTGCGGTGCTTGGCTGGGTGCTGAAGACCGTGGCCGACGAACTGGCACGCTTCAGGGCCTGGCGCGACAGCCAGGCACCAGAGCGGCTACGCGTGGTCGAGCGCCTGCCTGCCAGCCAGCAAGCGCTGCAGCTGGAGCGTAATACGCAATGAAACGAGCCTGAACTGCAGCTCAACCGGACAGCCCCCGGAGTTGGTAATATAATTGGCATAAGGGTTATGCCTACGGATTACATGCTGTAATCCTTTTTAAAGGGGTTTGTAATGGGTATTCAGGTCATCAGCCGGGACGGTCAACCCGAGTACGCAGTCGTTCCCTGGGAGCAGTACCAGGCACTGCTCAAGGCCGCAGGGCAGGCGCCTGCCGAGGCAGCTGTCAGCGAACAGGCCGCCGCCGCCGTTGCGCCGTTACCGGCGTTCAGTGAAGTTGCACAGATTCGCCAGGCCAAGGGCATTGCACCTGAGCAACTGGCGCGCAATGTCGGGGTGAGCCCGGCTTACCTGGCCATGATCGAGTCAGGCGAGCGCCAGCCGGATGCAGCCATCCGCCGCGCCCTGGCCTGGCACCTGGGGGTGGCTGGCTGGAGCGAGCCATCATGAGCCAGGTCAGGATCAGCCGTCAGCACTGGGATAACCTGCTGGGCGAGCTTGACCTGGCCCGTCGTCAACGTCACTTGCTGACCTACCGAGCGCTGATCGAGCGTTTGCAGCTGCCCAGCCCGGCCATGCAGACGCTGACCGCCGCGCTGGAATACCTGGCGGTGCTGGATGCCCGTGCCGAGCAGCCGCTGCGCAGCTCGCTGGTGATCAGCCAAGGCGCCAGCCGCTTGCCGCGTACCGGCTTTTTTGAATGTGTCGAACGGCTGGGGCGGTTTGCCGGGCCGGTGGATGGCATGGAGGCAGCGTCGTGGCATGCTTCCGAGGTGGTTCGGGTGTTCGAGTACAGCTACCCCGAAACAGCCTGATTGGTAGCCCTGCCGAGGTCCCCTGTAGGAGCGGCCTCGTGTCGCGATGGGCCGCAAAGCGGCCCCGACAATCTTGCATGATGCGCAAAACCTGGGGCCGCTGCGCGCCCCATCGCGACGCAAGGCCGCTCCTACAGGGGCCGTGCGAGGCCTTGGGCCTGTGGTGAACCTGTGGCAACCGGCACAGGCAACGCATCCCTGTGAATCAAGCCACAAACCCTGCCATCCACATCCAGCACCTCCAATGTATCCAGGTGCTGATACCGGCCAAACAATTCCAGCAATTGCCCGATCGTGGCATCAAGCCGCACAGTCGGTTGCTCGGCCCGCGGCATGCTTGTCAGCACCGGTAGCTCGCGCACCCCCAACTCCTGAGGCCGCCCGAGCAAGTAGCCTTGCACCAGGTCCACCCCCATCTCCCTCAGCACCACCAGTTCCTCCGCCAACTCGATCCCTTCGGCAATCACCTGCGCCTTCGACGCCCGGGCAATCTGCAGAATCGAACCCACGAACTCGCGCTTGAGCGGGTCGCGGTGAATGCCGTCGATGAAGTGCCGATCGATTTTCACGTATTCGGGGCGTAGTTCCGACCACAGGCGCAAGCTGGAATAACCCGCCCCCAAGTCATCGATGGCAATCGAAAAGCCCATGTCGCGATAGTGGTGCAGGGCGTTTGAAAGCAACTGGAAGTCGTCGGTTGGGGTGTGTTCGGTCAGCTCGATCACCACCCGGCTAGGCGGCAGGCCGACCTGTTCCAGCAGTTTCAGGGTCTGGCCGGAGGGGTAGTGGGGCTCCAGCAGCGATTCAGGCGAGATGTTAAGAAACAGCTTGCCCTGCAACTGCTGCTCGCTGAAGCGCCGGCAGGCGCTTTCCCGGCAGGCGGCTTCCAGTTCGGTCAGGCGGCCAGCCTGGCGGGCGATGGTAAACAGGTTCAGTGGCGCGTGCAGCGGGCTGTTGGACGGGCCACGGCTCAGCGCCTCATGGCCGAACACCCGTTGCTCGCTCAGGCACATGATCGGCTGGAACAGACTGTGAATGCTACGTTGAGCCAGAATGGCACTCAAGGCGCTGAGCTGTTCGGCAACGGTCATGACGTATTCCTGAAAATGAAAGGGCCGGGCATCTGCATGCCCGGCCCCCGTATTTCACGACAGCGCGATGACTGTTTGATGACAGGTCACATTATTCTGCCATCACTGCCGTAACCCGTTACTTCTTCGCCACCTTGGTGCTGGCGCTGAGGTAGTCGATCAGGATGCGACCGGTTTCGGACAGGTAGGCGTCGTCTTCCGGCTTGGTGTTTTCATCCTCGGCCGGCAGGGCGTCCTCGTCTTCTTTCTTCAGCTCTTTGAGCGGCTCTTCACCCTTGGCCTTGCGGCGGATGTTTTCCAGGGCCAGTTGCTTGGCCTCGATATCATCGTGGCGTGCGCGGCGCTCCTGCTCGTTGAGGCTGACGGTTTTTTCGTTCATCAGCTTCTGGGTCAGGGCCAGGCGGTCGCGAATGTAGGTGAACTCCGCATCCTTGTCGCTGCGCGCTTCATGTTGTGCCTTGAGCTGGGCCAGGAACGGCTTGAACGGGTCAGCCGCAGGCTTGACCACCGGGCGGATGGTGTCCCATGGCATGGCCTCGGGCAGGGCGCTCTCGCCGATTTCCTTGGTATCGATGATCGACGGGTAGTCGATGTCCGGCAGCACGCCCTGGTGCTGGGTGCTCTGCCCGGAAACCCGGTAGAACTTGGCCAGGGTCAGCTTCAGCTCGCCATGGTTGAGTGGCTGGATGGTCTGCACGGTGCCTTTGCCGAAGGTCTGGCCACCGATGATCAGCGCGCGGTGGTAGTCCTGCATGGCACCGGCAAAAATCTCCGAAGCCGAGGCAGACAGGCGGTTCACCAGCAGTGCCAGTGGGCCTTTGTAGAAGGCGCCCGGGTTTTCGTCTTCCAGCACGTCGACGCGGCCGTCGCTGTTGCGTACCAGCACGGTCGGGCCTTTCTCGATGAACAGGCTGGTCAGCTCGGTGGCTTCCTGCAGCGAACCGCCGCCGTTGTTGCGCAGGTCGATGACCACGCCGTCGACTTTCTCTTTCTGCAACTCGGTGAGCAGTTTCTTCACGTCACGCGTGGTGCTCTTGTACTCCGGGTCACCGGCGCGGTACGCCTTGAAGTCCAGGTAGAACGCCGGGATCTCGATGATGCCCAGCTTGTAGTCACGCCCGTCCTGTTTCAGCTTGAGCACCGATTTCTTGGCGGCCTGTTCTTCAAGCTTCACCGCTTCACGGGTGATCGACACGATCTTGCTGGTCTGGTCGCTAGGCGCATTGCTTGCCGGGATGATTTCCAGGCGCACCACCGAACCTTTCGGGCCGCGGATCAGCTTGACCACTTCGTCCAGGCGCCAGCCGACCACGTCGACCATTTCCTTGTTGCCCTGGGCCACGCCGATGATCTTGTCGGCCGGGGCCACCTGTTTGGTCTTGGCTGCCGGGCCTGCCGGCACCAGGCGCACGATCTTGACCTGGTCGTTGTCGCTTTGCAGCACCGCACCGATGCCTTCGAGCGACAGGCTCATGTTGATGTCGAAATTCTCGGCGTTGTCCGGCGACAGGTAGTTGGTGTGCGGGTCGTAGGACTGGGCGAAGGTGTTGATGTAAGCCTGGAAGATATCTTCGGCACGGGTCTGGTCCAGGCGCGCCAGCTGGTTCTTGTAGCGCTTGGTCAGGGTTTCCTGGATCTGCTTGGGCTCTTTGCCGGCGATTTTCTGGCGCAGCACTTCGTCCTTGACGCGTTTGCGCCACAAGTCGTCGAGCTCGGCCTGGTCCTTCATCCACGGCGCGTCCTTGCGGTCGATCAGCAAGGTCTCTTTGGTGGTGAAGTCGATCTTGTCCACGCCCTTGTTCAGCTCGGCCAGGGCGAAGTCCAGGCGTTGCTTGACGCGGTCGAGGTAACGTTTGTAGATGGTGAAGCCCGGGTCCAGGTTACCGCTCTTGAGGAAATCGTCGAATTGCGTCTTCCACTTGTCGAACTCGGCAATGTCGGCAGCGGTGAAGTAGCTGCGCGCCGGGTCCAGCAGCTTGATGTAGCTGTCGTAGATGATGACCGAACGGGCATCGTCCAGCGGCGGCTTGCTGTAGTGGTGGCGCTTGAGCAATTCCACCACATTGAGGCTGGCGACGATCTCGTCGCGGTCCGGCTGCAGGCCGTCCCACTTGTTGGCGGCCGCTGCATTGCCGCCGAGCGTAAGGCTACCCAGGCCGATCATGACGGCGAGGGCGGTGCTTGGGAGGAAATGCTTCATGCTGATTCGACGTGGAGGCAATTGATCACGCATAGTAGGCCGTCTTTTCCGTTGCCGGTTCCATGGAGCCGGGCAAATACTGCAAAAAGCCTGAGGTAAGCAACCTCAGGCCCAGTCATGATTCAACTATGGAGGCACTGTGAAGGCATTGCAAGGCGTTGACGGACATGTGGAGTGGGTTGAGGCCGAGCGCCCGGCCTGTGACGCGGGCCAAGTGCGCATTCGCGTGGCTGCTGCGGGCCTGAACCGCGCCGATCTGTTGCAGATGAAAGGTTTGTACCCGCCACCGCCAGGTGCCAGCCCGTACATGGGCCTGGAGTGCGCCGGGGTGGTTGAAGAAGTGGGCCCCGGGGCCGACTGGCGCGTGGGTGACCGCGTTTGCGCGCTGCTGGCCAGCGGCGCCATGGCCGAGGAAGTGGTGGTCGATGCGCGCCACGTACTGCCGGTGCCTGAGGGCCTGAGCCTGCACGAAGCAGCCGCGTTGCCGGAGGTGTATGCCACCGCCTGGTTGAACATCTTCCAGCTGGGGGGCGTGAAGGCCGGTGAGAAGGTGCTGGTGCATGCTGGCGCCAGTGGCGTTGGCTCGGCCGCCATCCAGTTGTGCAAGGCATTTGGTAGCCCGGTGTGGGTCAGCGTCGGTTCAGCGGATCGCCTGGCCTATTGCGAAGCGCTGGGCGCTGCGGGTGGTGTGGTACGTAACGAGAACCTGGAGGCACTGGAAGGTTTCGGGCCGTTCGACGTGATTCTCGACCCGGTGGGCGCCAGCTACGGCGAACTCAACCTCAAGTTGCTGGCCCGCGACGGGCGCTGGGTAATCATTGGCCTGATGGGCGGGCGCAAGTTCGAGCTGGACCTGGCCCAGGTGTTGGGCAAGCGTCTGGAGATTACCGGCTCCACGCTGCGCAACCGCGATGACGGCTTCAAGGCCGAGTTGCTGCGTGAGTTGCAACAACAGGTGTGGCCGCTGTTCGCCGAAGGGCGCTTGTCGCCGCAGCTGGTGGATACTTATCCTGTGGAGTTTGCCCAGGCGGCGTATGCCGAACTGGAGAGCAACCAGGTGTCGGGCAAGCTGGTGATGGTCATCGACCCGAGCCAGGCTTGATATTGCCGGGGCTGCTTTGCAGCCCATCGCGACACAAGGCCGCTCCTACAGTGGAATGCGATCTCTTGTAGGAGCGGCCTTGTGTCGCGAAAGGGGCGCAAAGCGCCCCCATGGTCCTCAAGTCCAACTCAAAATCGGCCAGCCATTCTTCTCGGCATGCTCACGCAACACTGTATCCGGGTTCACCACATGCGGGTGATCCACCTTCAGCAACAACGGCAAGTCATTGCGCGAATCGGAATAGAAACTCGCCCCCTCCAGGTTCTCCTGCTCCTGATCCAGCCACTCCAGCAGCCGGGTGATCTTGCCTTCGCGATACGTCAGCACCCCATGGGTTCTGCCGGTATACACCCCATTCACCGCCTCTAGCTCGATGGCCAGGTATTCATCCACCCCCAGCCGCGCAGCAATCGGCCCGACCAGGTGCGTGCCTGAAGCCGAAATGATCAGAATCCGGTCCCCGCGCTTGCGGTGTTCGGCAATGCAGCGGCAGGCGTCGCCAAAGATGATCGGTTCGATCACGTCCTCGACCCACGGCTCGACCAGGTGCTCGACTTCTTCCAGGGTGCGCCCGGCAATCGGCTCCAGGCTGAAGGCCATGTAGTCTTCCATCTGCAAATGGCCCTTGCCGTAGGCCTCCATCAGTTCATGGTCGCGGCGCAGGAATTCCTTGCCGTCAACCCAGCCCAGCCGGGCCATTTGCTCGCTCCACAGCGACGCACAGTCGCCGTGGATCAGGGTTTCGTCCAGATCGAAAATTGCCAGTGCCATTGTGTTGAATCTCCTTAGGCCACTTCCCGCAGCGCCGTGGGGTCGATCGACAAGCTTACCCGTTTTCCGTCGGCGTGCAGGTCGGCCGGCGAGCGGTTGAGCACGTCGACCACCAATTCCACCTCGCGTACTTTTACCCGGTAGCGAATCACATTGCCCAGCAGGCTGTGGCTGCGCACTTCGGCATCCAGTTCGCCATTGACGCCCAGGGTGATCGACTCCGGGCGGATGGCCAGGCGGCTGGCCACCGGGCGTTGCAGCAGGCGGCTGGCGCTGTCGGCGTCGAGCAGGTTGTAGTTGCCGATGAAACCGGCGGCAAACAGGTCAACCGGCGCGGTATAAAGGGTTTCGGCATCGCCGCTCTGCACGATGCGCCCCTGGTTCATCAGGAAGATGCGGTCCGACATCGTCAGCGCTTCTTCCTGGTCGTGGGTGACAAAGATGGTGGTCAGCCCCAGCTCACGCTGGATGGCACGAATCTGCTCGCGCAGGTGTTTGCGAATACGTGCATCCAGTGCCGACAGTGGCTCGTCCAGCAGCAACAGGCGCGGGCGGGTAACCAGCGAGCGGGCCAGGGCCACGCGCTGGCACTGGCCGCCGGACAACTGGTGCGGGTAGCGCCCGGCGAACGTGCCCAGCTCCACCAGGTCCAGCGCTTCGCGTACCCGCACCTGGCTTTCATCGGCCTTGACCTTCTGCATGCGCAGGCCAAAGGCCACGTTCTGTTCCACGGTCATGTTGGGGAACAGCGCGTAGCTCTGGAACACCATGCCGATGCCACGCTTTTGCGGGCTCACGGGCACGATGTCGTGGCCGTCGAGGAGGATCTGCCCGCTGTCCACCGGGGTCAGCCCGGCGATGCAGCGCAGCAGGGTGGACTTGCCGCAACCGGACGGGCCAAGCAGGGTAACGAACTCGCCACGTTCGATGTGGCAGTCGATGTTCTCGAACACCGGGCTGCCGGCGTAGCTTTTCTGCAGTTTCTGTACGCTGACGAAGCTCATGTCAGGTCTTGTCCTTGTTCAGGCGGTTGGCGACCCAGGTCAGTACCAGCACGAAGGCAAAATAGGAGATCACCAGCGCGCTATTGAAGTGCCCGCTGCTGTTGCGCATGTTGTTCAGGTACACCTGCAGGGTTTCGTAGCGGGTGCCGACCAGCAGGTTGGCGAACACGAACTCGCCGAACAGGAACGAGAACGACAACAGCAGCGCCACCATCAGGCCTTTGCGCAGGTTCGGCAGCACCACCAGCAGCGCCGCTTGCCAGGTGCTGGCGCCGAGCAGTTGGGCGGCATCCATCAGGTCGCGCAGGTTGATGGCTTGCAGGTTGTTGGTAATGGCGCGGTACATGAACGGCAAGGCGATGGTGAAGTAGCAGCCGATCAGGATCCACGGCGTGCCAACCATGGCCATCGGGCCGCTGCCATACAGTTGCAACAGCCCCACCGAAGACACCACTGGCGGCACCGCGAACGGCAGCAGGATCAGGATGTTCATCAGCGCGTCGAGCCGCGGGAAGTGGTAATGCACCACGAACAGCAGCGGCAGGATCAGCGCCACCGACAGCAGCAGCGCACCCACGCACACCAGCAGCGACTGGCCGAAGGCCGCCAGGAAGCGTGGCTCGCTCCACAGCGCCACGTACCACTTCAGGGTCAGCCCGCTGGGCAGCAGGCTGGCCGACCAACTGGTGGCCAGCGAGTAGAGCAGGGTGCCGGCCAGCGGCAGCAGCAGGATCAGGAACAGCAGGTAGACCACGGCGCGGTGGTACCAGCCGCCAGAGCGGGCTTCAGCGCGCATGGTAGCTCCTCTTCAACAGCCATTGATGCACCACCGTGACCAGCGTCATCAAGCCCACCAGCACCATCGCCAGGGCGCTGGCCAGGTTGGGGTCGAGGCTGATATCACCGGCCACCAGGCCTGCGATGCGGATCGGCAATACGTTGAAATTGCCGGTGGTCAACGCGTACACAGTGGCGTAGGCACCGAGTGCGTTGGCCAGCAGGATGACGAAGGTGCCCAGCAGTGCCGGTGTCAGCACTGGCAGGCCGATGTGCCGCCAGAATTGCCAGTGGCTGGCACCCAGCAGCGCGGCCGACTCGCGCCAGTCTTCACGCAGGGCGTCGAAGGCGGGGTAGAGCAGCAACACACCCAGCGGGATCTGGAAGTAGGTGTACACCAGGATCAGGCCGCTCTTGGAGTAGATGCTGAAGTCTTCCAGCAGGCCGATCTGCTTCAGCAACAGGGTCAGCGCGCCGTTGAAACCGAGCAGGATGATGAAGGCGAAGGCCAGTGGCACCCCGGCAAAGTTGCTGGTCATGTTGGCAAAGGCGCTGACGAAGTCACGCAGCCTTGAGTCCACCTGGCGCAGCGAATAGGCGCCAAGGGTGGCGATGATGATGCCGAACAGGCTCGACCAGAAGCTGATCTCCAGGCTGCGTTGCAGGGCTTGCAGGTAGAACTTCGAGCTGAATACCTTGCTGAAGTTTTCGACGCCCCAGCCGGCTTCCGATTGCACGCTGTTGATCGCTACCCAGGCCAGCGGGGCGATCTGGAAGATGACGAAGAATATGGCAAACGGTAGCAGGCAGAGCAGGGCCAGGTAGCGCCCACGGTTCACTTGAGCAACTCCCGGCATACCGTCTTGTCGTGGGCCGCGCCTAGCAGCTCGCAAATGGTGCCGCACAACTCGGTCTGCAGCGGCTTGGCCGCCGGGTCCAGGCTGAAGGCGTCGCCGAACACGAACAGCGGTACTTCGCGCTCTTCGGCCAGCAGGCCGTTGTGCGAGCGGTCGTTGTTCATGCCGTGATCGGCGGTGACCAGTACCTGGTAGCCCTCTTCGAGCCAGCCTGGCAGGTAGTCGGCCAGCAGGATGTCGACGCTGCGTGCGGCGTTGCGGTACTGGCTGCTGTCCAGGCCGTGGCGGTGGCCCACATCGTCGATGCTCATCGGGTGCACCAGCAGGAAGTTGGGGGCGTGGCGGCGGCGCAGGTACTCGCCATCGGCCAGAAGGTGCGAGTCGGGGTAGCGGTCGTCCCAGTAGAACAGCCCGTGCTGGATCGGCAGCTTTGGCGCGTGGGTATGGCGGTCGCGCTGCGGGTCGAAGGGCGAGCGGTTGTACAGCTCGCTCATCCAGTGATAGGCCGCCGCCGCTGTGCCCAGGTTGGCTTCACGGGCGTAGTGGAACACGCTGCGCTGGTTGGACAGGCGGTTGACGTTGTTGTGCACGATGCCGCTGTCGATGGGCGGCACGCCCGTGAGGATGCATTCGTACAGTGGCCGCGACAGCGACGGCAGTTCGCATTCCACGCGGTAAAGCGCGGCGCGGTCGGCCTCGACATAGGCGTGCAGGTGGCCCATGGCATGGTGGGCGACCTGGTAGTTGAGGCCGTCTAGCAGGACCAGGATGACGTTGTGGCTCATTCAATACTCCGCAAAAAAACGGGAGGGCTTCGCCCTCCTTTCGCGACACAAGGCCGCTCCCACAGGAACAGCGAAAACCTCTGGGGCGACGCTGGCCCTGTGGGAGCGGCCTTGCGTCGCGATGGGCTGCGCAGCAGCCCCGGGATGGCCCTGCCTTACTCCATCTCGATAATCACCTGCTCCTGCCACATCTGCGGCAGTTTCTTCGAGGTGGCTTCCCACGCCTCGGCATTCTTGATCGGTTGCGCAGCGCCGTACTGCTCGTTCGGCAGCAACTTGGCCTGCACATCCGCTGGCAGCTTCAGGTGTTCGGCACGGATCGGCCGGGCATGCCCCTTGGCCAGGTTGATCTGCCCGGCATCGCTGAAGATGTATTCACGGGTCAGCTTCGCCGCGTTCGGGTGCTTGGCGTACTTGTTGATCACAGTGGTATAGCCGGAAATCACCGAGCCATCCGACGGGATCAGCACTTCAAACCGCTTGGGGTCGATCTGTTCGCGGTAGCTCAGGCCATTGAAGTCCCACACCACGCCCACTTCCACCTCGCCCTTTTCCAGGGTCTGGATGGTCGGGTTGGCCAGCGACAGGCGCTTCTGCTGGGCCAGCTTGGTAAACAATTGCAGGCCCGGCGCCACGTTGCTTTCGTCACCCTTGTAGGCAATGGCCGCAGCCAGTACACCGTTGGCAGCCTGGGCGGCGGTGCCGACGTCGCCGATGGCGACCTTGTATTTGCCTTTTTCCAGGTCATGCCAGGAAGTCGGGCGTTCGCCTTCCTTCACCAGGTCCTTGTTGATGATGAAGGCAATGGTGCCGGTATAGGCCAGCGCCCAGTGGCCGTCCTTGTCCTTGGCCCAATCCGGTACCTGATCCCAGGTGCTTGGCTTGTACGGCTGGCTCACGCCTTTGGTGACGGCGATCGGGCCGAAGGCGGCACCCACGTCGCCGATGTCGGCGCTGGCGTTGTCCTTCTCGGCTTCGAACTTGGCAATTTCCTGGGCCGAGCTCATGTCGGTGTCGCTGTGCTTGAGGCCATACTTGCTGGCCAGGTCTTCCCAGGTGCCTTTCCAGTTGGCCCAGGCATCGGGCATGCCCACGCTGTTGACGGTGCCTTCCTTGCGGGCGGCGTCTTCCAGGGCCTTGAGGTCCGCGGCCATGGCCGAGGTGCAGAACGCGATGGCCGAACCGAGCAGTGACGCCATGAACAACTTTTTCATCCGTAGCTCCTTGGGTGGGTGCCTTTTACCGATCGTTATTGTTTCGGTGTGGGCGAGTGAAGCCGTTGCCTGGAACCTTTGGTCTAGGTCAGCAAACCTTGAGCCAAGGTAGGCCGCTTGCGTGACAATTTGATGTAGGGAAGGGCCCGCACAGGTAGTTGCAGGCTCCTGGCAATACAGCGTAGACCATGGCGTACCCGCGAATTTGCTGGGCTGGCCCGATTCTGGCTACAGCACGGTTGCGGCTTTGTCACGGGATGTTCATCAGCCCTGACTAGGCTTGCACTATTCTCCAAGTGCCCTGTTCTGGGGCTGGACTAGTCCAGATAGGTAACCTTTGATGCAGCCGATGCCACCGCGTGCGGTAACAGCCATCTGCCACGCCTTGCAGGAGCAGATCGAGCACGGCCTGCTGGCGCCGGGGGGCAAGCTGCCGGCCGAGCGCAAACTGAGCGAGGTGTTCGACACCACGCGCATTACCCTGCGCGAAGCGCTGGCGCAGCTGGAGGCCCAGGGCCTGATCTACCGCGAAGAACGCCGCGGCTGGTTTGTCGCGCCCGAGCGGCTGACCTACGACCTGATCGAGCGCAGCCACTTTCATGCCATGGTGCGCGACCAGGGTCGGGTAGCCAGTACCGAATTGTTGTCGGCACGGCTGCAGCCGGCCTCGGCGGCCATCTGTGCGCGCTTGCAGTTGCCGGCGTTGTCCAGCGTGGTGCGTATTTGCCGGTTGCGGCGGATTGACGGGCGAGCGGTGTTGTATGCCGAGCATTACCTCAACCCACGGTACTTTCCGGGGATTCTCGAGCAGGACCTGGCGCAGTCACTGACCGAGATTTATGGGCGGGTGTATGGCATCGAGTATGGGCAGGTGTGCTTCGAGATCTTGCCGACGGCGTTGCCGGTTGAGGCGGCGGGGGCGTTGAAGGTGTCGGTGGGCAGCCCGGGGTTGCACATTACCCGGGTCAACAGCGATCAGCATGGTCACCTGATCGACTGTGACCTGGAGTATTGGCGGCATGATGCAATCCGCATTCGTGCCCAGGCGGGTTGATCCAGGATACTGGGGGCTGCTTTGCAGCCCATCGCGACACAAGGCCGCTCCTACAGGAGTACGCGATCCCTTGTAGGAGCGGCCTTGTGTCGCGATGGGGCGCGAAGCGGCCCTAGTTCGATGCGGTATTGCCTTCTGTCATACCACCACCCCCGGCCGTCACCACCTGCACCGACAACCGCGGCGTCGCCAGGTCCAGCCCGGCCTCATCCATTTGCCGCTTCAAGGCCAGGTTGAACGCCCGCGACACCTCCCACTGCTTGATCGGCGCGGTCTTGAACCGTGCCCGTAACACCGCCGAGCCCGACTCGAAGCTCTCCACCCCCTGCAACTCCAGCGGCGACCAGATATTGCGGCGCATCAGCGGGTCATTGCGCAGCTTTTGCCCCACCTCGCGAACCAGCGAGATGGCTTTGTCGATGTGCATGTTGTGCGGAATGGCCACACGGAAGATGGCATAGCCGAACTCCCGCGAGTAGTTCTTGATGCTCTTGATCTCGCTGAACGGGATGGTGTGCACGATGCCGTCGATGTCCCGCAGCCGCACGGTACGGATGGTCAGGCCTTCCACCGTGCCCAGGTGCCCGCCCACGTCCACGTAGTCATCGATGGCCAGCGAGTCTTCGATGATGATGAACAACCCGGTGATCAGGTCGGCCACCAGCGATTGCGCGCCAAAGCCGATGGCCAGGCCGATCACACCGGCACCGGCCAGCAGCGGGGTGACGTTCATGCCCATGTTGGCCAGGGCGACGATTACCGCGATGATGAAGATGACCACGAACATTACGTTGCGGATCAACGGCATCATGGTTTGTGCACGGGCGTTGGCCAGGCCCCGGCGCGAACGCACCAGGGCGTGGTGCACGGCGGTGTCGGCAAGGATCCACACCAGCCAGGCAACAATCAGCGTACCGGCCAGGCCCAGCAGGCGCAGGCTTACCTCGTGGCCGTCACCCTCGGCAAAGCGGATCATCGACAAGCCCCACACGCGCAGGCCCAGTTCGATGAACACCAGCCAGATGAACAGGTGCACCAGCAGGTAGCCGAAGTTGCGCAGGCGCTCGGCATACACCGCCTGGCGCTTGCCGGCGCGTTTGGGGTTGGCGGCGTGGCGGCGGACCAGGCCGTTGAGCACCATGCACACCACCACCAGGACCGTGCACATCAGCGACTGCCGCAGGGCAGTGCTGGTGTCGCCGGCCGAGACGAAGGTGGCGAACAGCGAGATGGCCACCAGGATCAGTGCCGGGATGAACCAGAAGCTGCCGAGAATCTCGATGGTGTCACTGAGGGTGCGCCGGGTCAGTCGCCGTGACAGTGGCTGGTTGCGGATCAGGTGGGCGATGGGGCGGCGAAAACGCAGGATGAACAGCCCGGTGCACAGTGCGGCGATGACGTTGGCCAGGGTCGCCAGGGCGTGGGCCAGGTGGGTGCCCAGCGCGACCAGCATGCGCGGGTCGCTCATGGCCTCGCCAAAGGCTGCGAAGCTGCCGATCAACCACAACGGGCGGAATGCCTGGTGCCGCAGGATGTGCAGGGCGCGGTGGCGGTGCGGGCCGTCCAGTAGCGAGAAGGCGATGACGCAGATGGCCGAGAAGCAAGTGCCCACCACCAGCGCGTAGGCCAGCACCATGGCCAGGGACTTGCCCAGCGAGGGTGGCAGCACAAAGCTCAGGTACACGGTGCCCACCAGCGCCACCAGCCACGGGCCGAGCTTGCGCAAGGCAAAGCGCACCAGGTCCCAGGTGCGCGGGTGTTGGGGCAGTTCTTCGCTCAGGCCAAAGCGCAGGCGTATGCGGTGGCCGACCCAGTTGAAGGCATACGCCAGCATGCTCCACACGGCGATGACGGCGGCAAAGCCGAACAGGATCGCCGGCCACTGGTGCACCGGTACCATGAGTTCGGTCAGTTCGGCCTGGGCTTGTTCGATTTCCGTGGCCCAGCGCAGGAACGGGCTGGCATCGCCGCTGAACTGTTTTTCAAAGTCATGCAGAGCGCCGCCAATCAGGCCGAGCACGCCCTGTTCCACACTGGGCTGTGATTGTTTGGTGGCGTCGCGCAGTTTTTTCAGGTCGGCCAGCAGCTTGGCCCGCTGCTGGTCGTTTTCGAGGTTCTTGATGACTTCGTCCAGCGACTTGCCCAGCGGCTCGGTGGCCTCCGGTTGTGCGGGCGCGCTGCCACCCAGCAGGCTGGGCAGGCCCGCCGCCTGTACCGGTGTGATGAACAGCAAGAGCAGCAGGAACAGGTAACGCAGGAGGGCAGGCACTGGCAAATCTACCTCAGGTCAAACGATTGACCGAGTGTAGAGGTTTATGTCGGCAGTTTCTCGAGGATCTTCCAGCAAGTGAGGCCGAAGATGCCCAAGGTACCGATCCACATCATCAGTACACCGATATTGCGCTCACGCATGCTGAAACCGATGGTCAACAGCATCAGGAACAGGAACACCGGCACGAACAGGGACAGGAACGGGGACATGGACAGCAATCCTTTTGCAGTGGGGCCATATCACAAGCATAGCGCTTGGCAAGCGAGGCGGGATTGACCTTGAGCAGCTGTGAGCAGGCTCGGCCCTTTCGCGGGTAAACCCGCTCCCACAGTGTCAGCACATTTCCTGAGGCATGTGCGGTTCCTGTGGGAGCGGGTTTACCCGCGAAGAGGCCGGGCCTGCCTACATCAAGGCAACTCGCGGCTGCGGTAGAAGGCGGTCAAAACCTTCACCAGGTGCGCCAGGTCATGGCTGCCGCACAGTTCACGAATCGAATGCATGGCAAAGGTCGGCAAGCCGATATCTACCGTGCGCACGCCCAAGTGGCTGGCTGCAATCGGCCCGATGGTCGAACCACAACCCATGTCGCTGCGCACCACGAAGCTTTGCACCGGCACTTCCTCGGCCATGCACAGGTGACGGAAGAACCCGGCGGTTTCGCTGTTGGTGGCGTAGCGCTGGTTGTTGTTCACCTTGATCACTGGCCCGGCATTCAGCTTGGGCCCGTGGTTGCCATCATGCTTGTCGGCATAGTTGGGGTGCACGCCGTGGGCGTTGTCGGCCGATATCATCAGCGAGCGCTGGATGGTGCGCACGTAGGCGTCGCCGTCCGGCAGCAGGCGCTGCAAGGTCTGCTCGAGCATCGGGCCGTCGGCGCCGCAGGCCGAGCTGCTGCCGACTTCTTCGTGGTCGTTGCACACCAGCACGCAGGTTTCATCGCTGTCGGCGGCCAGCAGTGCCTGCAGGCCGGCGTAGCACGACAGCAGGTTGTCCAGACGGGCGCCGGCGATGAAGTCGCCGTTCAGGCCGACCAGTGCGGCGTCCTGGGTGTCGTAGAAGCTCAGCTCGTAGTCCAGCACCACGTCGGCGATCAGCTCGTGCTCGCGGGCCAGTTGTTCGGTGAGCAGGGCGCGGAAGTCGATGCGCTCGTCACCGGCTACCTGGGCCAGGATTGGCGGCAGCTCGTTCTGCGGGTTGATTGCCCAGCCTTCATTGGCGGTGCGGTTCAGGTGGATGGCCAGGTTGGGGATGATCGCGATCGGCAGTTTGAAATTGATCAGCTGGCTTTCGACCTTGCCGTCACGGCGGTAGGTAACGCGGCCGGCCAGCGACAGGTCACGGTCGAACCACGGTGCCAACAGGGCGCCGCCATACACTTCCACACCCAGCTGCAAGAAACCTTGGCGCTGCAGCTCTGGCTGCGGCTTGACCCGCAGGCACGGGCTGTCGGTGTGTGCGCCGACCATGCGGATGCCGGTCAGCAACGGCGCCTGCTTGCCTAACTTGATGGCGATGATCGAGGAGTCGTTACGGGTGACGTAATAGCGGCCGCCAGGCACGGTGGCCCAGCTGTCGCGCTCGTCCAGGCGCTGGTAACCGGCCGCTTCCAGGCGCTGGGCCAGGCTGGCGGTGGCGTGGAAGGGCGTGGGGGAGGCCTTGAGGAAATCGATAAGGCCAGAATTCAGTACGTCGCGCATAGCTCACTCCAGACAGCAGTGGCGCGAGTTTAACGTATTAAGTCGACAATTTGTGTCTGCCTCTTCGCGGCTAAAGCCGCTCCCACAGGTACTACTCAACCCTGTGGGTGGTGCGGTCCCTGTGGGAGCGGCTTTAGCCGCGAAGAGGCCTGTTCAGGCAGCACAAATTCAGAAGGGTGCAGGGCACTCGAACTTCAACCGCTCCCCCGACACCGGGTGGGTAAAGCTCAGCATCGAGGCATGCAGGCACAGCCGCTCATGCGCTGCCAGCGCCTCGGGGTTGGCATACAGCCGGTCACCCAGCAGCGGGTGCCCGATCGACAGCATGTGCACGCGCAACTGGTGAGAACGCCCGGTGATCGGCGTCAGTTCCACCCGGCAGTAATCGCCACAGCGCTCGACAATGCGCCAGAACGTCAGCGCATGCTTGCCCTGTTCGTGGTCCACCACATGCCGTGGCTTGGTTGGCGGGTCGTAGCGCAGTGGCAGGTCGATGCTGCCGCTGTCCAGCACCGGTTGGCCCCAGCACAATGCGGTGTAGGCCTTTTCGGTTTCGCGGTCGTGAAACTGGCGCGACAGCTCGCGGTGGCTATCCGCATCGCGGGCCAGCAGGATGATGCCGGAGGTTTCCCAGTCCAGGCGGTGCACGATCAGCGCATCGGGGTAGCCGTTTTCTTGCAGGCGGGTGATCAGGCAGTCCTTGTTGTCCTCGGCGCGGCCGGGCACCGACAGCAGCAGGGTCGGCTTGTTGATCACCAGGATGGCGGCGTCTTCGTGCAGGATCTGGATGTTGGACAGCGGCATTGCTTGGTCTCGGTTATATCGGGGAAAACAGCGGGGCCGCTTTGCGGCCCATCGCGACACAAGGCCGCTCCTACAAGGGTTATGCATTCCCCTGTAGGAGCGGCCTTGTGTCGCGATGGGCT
>NZ_JBNNVS010000048.1:0-41335 GCF_050280665.1 Pseudomonas sp. NPDC089547
GATGGGCTGCGCAGCAGCCCCAGGATCTCGGAGCCAGCACAAATTGCCGGGGCTGCTGCGCAGCCCATCGCGACACAAGGCCGCTCCTACAGAGAGCGGTGCAGGGCCTCAGGCCACTGGCTTGTCTTCCAGCTCCATCCAGTCCGCCAGCACCCGGTAGGCATCTTCCACACCTAGGCGCTTGGGTGCCGAGAACAGCTGGATGGTCACGCCATCACCCCAACCCTTGCGGATTTCCGACTGCACTTTCAGCAACGTGTTCTTGCCCGCGCCGTGGGTCAGCTTGTCAGCCTTGGTCAGCAGGATGTGCATCGGCATGCTGCTGGCCTTGGCCCAGTCGAGCATCATCTTGTCGAAGTCGGTCATCGGGTGGCGCACGTCCATCATCAGGATCACGCCACGCAGGCACTCCCGGCTGCCCAGGTAGGCTTCCAGGTGCTTCTGCCAGTGCTGCTTGAGCGGAATCGGCACTTTTGCATAACCGTAGCCCGGCAGGTCGACCAAACGCCGTTCATCGTCCAGACTGAAGAAATTCAACAGCTGGGTGCGCCCAGGGGTTTTCGAGGTACGCGCCAGGCTGGCATGGGTCAGGGTGTTGAGGGCGCTGGATTTGCCGGCGTTGGAGCGGCCGGCGAAAGCCACCTCGTAACCCTGGTCGTCCGGGCATTGTTCGACCTTGGCAGCGCTGAGGGCGAATTTGGCTTTCTGGCAGAGGCCGAGGATGGGGTTCTTGACTTGCATGGGATATCCGATGTGGGTGTTGCCAAAGCCTAGGCCGGCAAGCGGTGTCGTTTCCGTTTGGCTGACAGAAGTATATAATGCCCCAGTTTTTGTGTGCCCATTCTCCCAGCGAAGGAGAGCGGGCATGGGGTGCCGAACTATAGCTTGCGCATCAGAACGCAGCGCGTCCCCCAACCCTGTCAGGTCGTTTCGCCTGGCGAAATGGCTGCTAGCTGTCGGTATGTTCCTGCCGTATTTCAGCGCACAGGCTACACAGGATCCCGAGGTGTTGTACAACCGCACGTGTGCGGCCTGTCACACCGGGCAGTTGCCACAGGCACCCAGGCAGGGTGACCGGGCAGCTTGGGAGCCAAGGCTGGCGCAAGGCATGGATGTACTGGTTAAGCACGTCACCCAGGGTTTCAAGGCTATGCCGCCGCGTGGATTGTGCATGGACTGCAGTGCCGAGGACTACCGTTTGGTCATCCTTTGGATGAGCGGCAGTCCCGATACATAACATTTCACCCTTAGCCGTGTTGGATTAGCTGATGAACAAACTAGTCGTGAGTCTGCTGTTGACCCTGGGTGTCGCAGGTGCGGCCACTGCTGCGCAACCTGTCAAAGGCGATGCCGCCGCCGGCCAGGCCAAGACGGCCGTCTGTGGCGCCTGCCACAACCCCGACGGCAACAGCCTGGCACCGAACTTCCCGAAACTGGCCGGCCAGGGCCAGCGTTACCTTGAAAAACAATTGCACGATATCAAGTCGGGCAAGCGCACGGTGCTGGAGATGACCGGCATGCTCGCCGCGTTCAGCGACCAGGACCTGGCCGACATCGCCGCCTACTTCTCCAGCCAGAAAGGCAGCGTGGGTGCTGCCGATCCCCAGCTGGTCGAACGTGGCCGCGCACTGTTCAATGGCGGCGACCTGGAGAAAGGCATGCCGGCCTGCACCGGCTGCCACTCGCCGAATGGCGCGGGCATTGCCCTGGCCGGCTTCCCGCATCTAAGTGGGCAGCACTCGCAGTACGTGACCAAGCAGCTGACCGACTTCCGCGAAGGTAACCGCACCAACGATGGCGACGCGATGACCATGCGCACCATCGCCGGCAAGCTGAGCAACCACGACATCGAAGCGTTGGCCAGCTACATCCAGGGCTTGCATTAAGGCCGGGCAGTTCTGGTAACGCGGTCCCTGTAGGAGCGGCCTTGTGTCGCGATGGGCTGCGTAGCAGCCCCAGGATCCCGGAACCAGCACAAATTGTCGGGGCTGCTGCGCAGCCCATCGCGACACAAGGCCGCTCCTACAAGGACGGCGTCCGACAGCGAGTGCCGTGGCGTATTAACTTTCAGTTAATGTTGTAGGCCAATGATGAAAGGGCGGCTGGACCGCCCTTTTTTCCGTCCGCTGCCGTTACACTACAGAACTCGCGCCCTTCCCGACCTGTCCCAGTATTGGTCCCGTCGTGGCGACCCATGAATGCTCAGGAGTAAAGCATGCGTAAACTGATTCTCAGCGCTGCGCTGGTCGCCGCCAGCGTATTTGGTATGACTGCCGTCCAGGCCGCCGAGCCTGTGGCTGGCAAGGAATACATCGAGCTGAGCAACCCTGTTCCGGTTTCCGTGCCTGGCAAAGTCGAAGTGGTCGAGCTGTTCTGGTACGGCTGCCCGCATTGCTACCACTTCGAGCCGGTCATCAACCCATGGGTCGAAAAACTGCCCAAGGATGTCAACTTCAAGCGCGTACCGGCCATGTTCGGTGGCCCATGGGACGCTCACGGCCAGATGTTCCTCACCCTCGAAGCCATGGGCGTCGAGCACAAGGTGCATGCCGCAGTATTCGATGCCATCCAGAACCAGCGCAAGCGCCTGACCGACCCGCAGGACATGGCCGATTTCCTCGCCACCCAGGGCGTGGACAAGGACAAGTTCCTCGCCACCTTCAACTCGTTCGCCATCAAGGGCCAGGTCAACCAGGCCAAAGAGCTGGCGAAAAAGTACGAAATCACCGGCGTACCAAGCATGGTCGTCAACGGCAAGTACCGCTTCGACCTGGGTACCGCTGGCGGGCCGGAAGGCGTGCTGAACGTCGCCGACCAGCTGATCGACAAGGAGCGCGCCGCCAAGTAGGCGGCGTAACCATGCCCCGCTTCAGAGCTACGCGTGGCATTGGCCTGCACCAGCCGCAGGTCAACGAGCATCACCTGCAGGCCTCCGGCCTGCCCGAGGATGGTCGCCTGCGGCTGCTCAGTTTCAACATCCAGGTGGGTATCAGCACTGAACGCTACCGGCATTACCTGACCCGCAGCTGGCAGCACTTGCTGCCGCATAACGGGCGTGCCGGCAACCTGCAGAAAATCGGTGATTTGCTGGGCGACTTCGACCTGGTGGCCTTGCAGGAAGCCGATGGTGGCAGCCTGCGCTCAGGTTACGTCAACCAGGTCGAGCACCTGGCTCAACTGGGGGCCTTCCCCTACTGGTACCAGCAACTCAACCGCAACCTCGGGCGTTTCGCCCAGCACAGCAATGGTGTGCTCAGCCGCCTGAAGCCGCAGTTGCTTGAAGACCACCCGTTGCCCGGCCCTGCCGGCCGCGGGGCGATCCTTGTGCGTTTTGGTGAGGGTGAAGATGCGCTGATCGTGGTGATGATGCACCTGGCGCTCGGTGCCAAGACCCGCGCCCTGCAACTGGGTTACATCCGTGAGCTGATTGGCGGCTACCGTCACCAGGTGCTGATGGGCGATATGAACACCCATGCCACCGACCTGCTGGAGCACTCGCCGCTGCGCGACCTGGGCCTGATTGCCCCGCAAGTCGAGGCCACCTTCCCTAGCTGGCGACCCCAGCGTTGCCTGGACCATATCCTGCTCAGCCCAAGCCTCACGCTGGAGCGTGTCGAGGTGCTGGCACGGCCAATTTCCGACCACCTTCCCGTTGCTGTCGAGATTCGATTGCCTGATGCATTGACTGTGGATACGCTGCCGGTCTTGAGCTAATTGCCATCACCGTTTGCGGACCCGGGCATGACTGAAGACGCTGAGCGCTGGAAAGAAAAATACCTTAAGAGCATCGAGCAGCAAGAAAAGCTCGAGCGCCGTTGGGACGCCCGTCTCGACCTGCTGCGCCGTGGCCTGGTGCGTAGCAGCCTGGCTGCCGAAGGCAGTGACAAGGTAGTGGACGCGTGCATGAAGGAAATGCGCGAAGTCATTCGCAGCGAGAACATGGACGCCGGCCTCGCCGGGTTGATCCCGCGCCTGGAAAAAGCGGTGCTGGACTCCGAACAGCGCCGTGAAACCCGCATGAACCAGGTCAGCGACGCCTTGACTGCGCTGGTCGGCCAACTGCAAGGCTTGCCGCTGCCCAGCGATATCTCGCGGCCCTTGAAGAAGCTGGCCAAAAAACTCGATGGTGGAGTTGCCCAATCCCGCGACCTGCCGCCCTTGCTGGGTGAATTGAGTGGCTTGCAGGGCCGTGCCCTTTCAGCACTTGGCAAACCGGAGGATGAAACCCGGCCAGGCTTTTTGCAGCGCTTGTTCGGTAGCCGCGAAGACGACCCGCAAGGCGAACCAGTGCCTGTGCCGGTAACAGCACCTGCCGCCCAAGTGCCACCTCAGGCTGCACAGGCCAGTATCGAAGCCCTGCAGCCCGATGATGTGGATGCGCTACAACCGTTGGCAGCCCCTGCCGCTGAAGTAAGCCTGACGCCCCTGCCGGAGCGTGAGGTAGCGGGCCCGGCGCTGATCGAAACGACTGAAATACCCGCCTTCCAGCCGCCGCTGGAGGTTGAAGTGGCGGAACCGGAAGCGTCCATCGACGAACCCCTGGCAGAAGCACAACCGGCACCCACGCTCGAAGAGACGTTCGGCGAAGACGGGCCCTACGCCCTGCCCTATGCCGTCGAGCCGCCCTACAGCCAGGTTGCCGCGCACATCGAGCAGACCCTGATCGGCCTGCTCGACGACCTCAGCCTGCCCGAGCGGCACAAGGCCCAGGCGCTGGAAATGCGCGAGCGGGTTGCCCGTGGCCTGAACTGGTATGAGCTGATCCCGGTGCTGGATGACCTGGCGGTGCTCATGCTGGCAATCACCGACAGTGGCCAGCACGAATTCGAAACCTACCTGCAGCAGCTCAACGAACGCCTGGAAGGCTTCCAGAGCCATTTGCAGGAGGCCAGCGCCGGCCATGCCGACAACAGCACCGCTGCCCGCGAGCTGGATACCCAACTGCGTGAGCACGTCGACGGCCTGCAAAGCAGCGTGCAAGGCGCAGCGGATGTGGGCAGCCTCAAGCACATCCTGGATAACCGCCTGGAAGGCCTGCTGGTTACCATGGACGAGCACAAACATGAGCGCGATCGTCGCGAACAGGAACTGGCCGGTCGCCTGCAAGGGCTCTCCGAGCGGGTGGCGAACATGGAACATGAGGCGCTCGGTTACCGCGAGCACCTGGAAGAACAGCGCCAGAAAGCCCTGCTCGACCCCCTCACCGGCCTGCCCAACCGTGCAGCCTGGAGCGAGCGGGTCGAACGCGAAATACTCGAATGGCAGGAGAACGGTGGCCATCTGGCCATGGCGATCCTCGACCTGGATCACTTCAAGCGCATCAACGACAGCTACGGGCACCTGGCCGGGGACAAGGTACTGAAGATTGTCGCCGACCAACTGCGCAAACGCCTGCGCGGTCGAGACTTCATCGCCCGTTTCGGTGGTGAGGAATTTGTCCTGCTACTGCCGCAAACGTCGCCAGCGGCCGCCGCGCAGGTGGCGGAGGTACTGCGGGCAACGGTGGAAGCCTGCCCGTTTCACTTCAAGGGCGAGCGGGTGGTGATCACCACGTCCATCGGCGTGGGTGCGTTCCGCTCTGGCGAGCGCGGTGACCAGGTGCTCAAGCGCGCTGATGCGGCGCTGTACCGGGCCAAGGAGCTGGGGCGTAACCGCGTGGAACAGGGCTAGCCCTGCGAACCCTGACCCGCGGTAAGCGCAGCCATGGGGAGCACGTTATACTGTAGCGCTCATTCGCTGAGGCCACTGACGTGCTTTCCACGCTTAAAAAAACGCTGATTTCCTTTTTGCTGTTGTCTGTCGCCGGTTGCTCGACGGGCCTGCGCATCGACCGCAGCCACCCCTCGGCCAACCAGGACAACCGTATCCAGTTCGTTGTGCTGCATTACACCAATGCGTCGCTGGAGCGCTCCCTGGCGTTACTTACCCACGGTGAGGTCAGCAGCCATTACCTGATTGGCGATGGCCCGGCGACGGTGTACCAATTGGTGGATGAAAACCGCCGTGCCTGGCATGCCGGTGATAGCCAGTGGCAGGGGCGCACCTGGCTGAACTCTTCGTCCATTGGTATCGAGATCGTCAACCCGGGGTTCACCGACACGCCGAATGGCCGGGTCTGGCACCCTTACAGCGAAGCGCAGGTCCAGTCGCTGATCGCGTTGCTCAAGGACATCGTCAAACGTAACAACATCGAACCGCGGCACATCATTGGCCACAGTGATATCGCACCATCACGCAAGCTGGACCCGGGGCCACTGTTCCCCTGGAAGCGCCTGGCCGATGCGGGGCTGGGTATCTGGCCCGATGCCAACGCAGTAGCACGCCAGCAGGCGTATTTCAGCGTCAACCCGCCAAGCATTGGTTGGTACCAGCAGGAACTGGCGCGGTTTGGCTATCAGATCGAGCAGACCGGCGTGCTGGATGATGCCACCCGCCATGTGATTGCCGCGTTCCAGATGCGTTTCCGCCCGCAGCGTTTCGATGGCATGCCGGATGTGCAGACGGCGGCAATGCTGCAGGTGCTGAACCGAATGCGTTGAGCCAGCAGTGAGGCGCCCAACGGCGAGGATGATTCTGCATTCAGTTGCTATACCTTGGTAATCAACTGGATGCCTTCGATGTCAGCTCTCATTTCTACGTTGCGCCAATTTTTTTACCGCCCCTGGATGCTGGCCACCTTGGCAGCATTGGCCAGCGCAGCACTTTTGCTCTCTGCCAGCATCGGCATTGCCTTGCAGCAGATGAAGCAGAGCGAGAGCGAACAGATGAACGCACAGGGCGAGCGTTTTCTCGATCGCCTCGAACAGGTGTTCGGCCAGTTGCGTGAGGGGGTAGACCTGTTGCAGGCACAGCCCTTGCGTGGCTGCAGCCCAGCGATGCAGGCTGCATTGCAGCAGGTTGGCCTGAGTTCGCGCTTCATTTATGAAGCGGCTTATGTGGACGGTAACGTCGCTTGCTCCAACCGTGGCGATGAGCGTGCGTTCGAGCCCCTGCGGGCACCTGACATCCAGGGGCCGACCTACAGTTACTGGTTGAACACCACCACCGAACCGAACGAAAACCTGGCTGCGCTGATGCTGGGGCGGGGCAATTTCGTGGTCTCCACCTCCCGCGGCCACCTCACCGACGTGGTTGACCTGCCTCCGGGCGGCAGCCTGGTGGTGGTGCTGGACAACGGCGCGCGGGCCATCCCCGTGCTGGGCCCGCCACAGGTTTGGCCGCCGCCCTCGGCCTGGTCGACCAGCCACAAGTCGCTGCTCGAACTCAGTGACCGCCTGATCTACCGCATGCCGACCAAGTCGCCGGATTACCAACTGGTGCTGATTGCCCCGCGGGCCAGCCTGCCAATAAGGATGAACGGCATGCTCTGGCTGCTGTTCCCCGGCAGCGTACTGGCGGCCTGCTGCATCGGTTGGCTGGTGTTGCAGCTGATCCTGCAACGGCGCTCGATGAGTTCGGAGTTGCAGAATGCCTTGCGCCGTGGGGAACTGCAGGTGCTCTACCAACCGATCTTCGAACTCGACAGCCGACGTTGCGTGGGGGCTGAAGCACTGGTGCGCTGGCGACGCCCGGATGGCACCCTGACCAGTCCGGACTTGTTCATCCCCCTGGCAGAAAATACCGGGCAGATTCGCCAGATTACCGATTTTGTCCTGCAGCGTGTGCTCGAACAGCTGGGGCAGTTGCTGCGCTCGCATCCCAAGCTGTACATATCGGTGAACCTGGCCGCCTGCGATGTGATGGTGCCGCGCATTGGCCGGGTGGCGGCGCGCCTGTTGGCGTTGCATCGAGTGGCGCCCAGCCAGATCGCCTTCGAGGTAACCGAGCGTGGCCTGGTCGACGTGGTGGTTGCCCGTGACAACCTGCAGGCGCTGCGTGCTGTGGGGCATCAGGTGCTGATCGACGACTTTGGTACGGGTTATTGCAGCCTGGCGTACTTGCAGACACTGCCGGTGGACTGCCTGAAGATCGACAAGGCGTTCATCGATGCACTGGGCCACGATGCCGCCAGCAGCGGCGTTGCGCCGCATATCATCCGCATGGCCCATGACCTGCACCTGCGGGTGATTGCCGAGGGCATCGAATGTGAAGACCAGGCGGTGCTGCTGAACAGTGAAGGGGTCAACTACGGCCAGGGCTGGCTGTTTGCCCGGCCGCTGAACGCCCGGCAGTTTGCCGAGCTGGTAACCCGCGGGCAGCTGCCGCGGCGGGTGGAACATTGAGACATCCTGTACCGGCCTCTTCGCGGGCAAGCCCGCTCCCACAGGTACTGCACAAGTCTGAGGTGCGACGCTACCTCTGTGGGAGCGGGCGTGCCCGCGAAGAGGCCGGTACAGGCAATACTCAAACCGGCAAGGCCATGTAGAACTGTGTCCCCTGCCCCGGCCGGGAAAACACGCCCATGCGCCCGCCGTGCAACTGCACGATCTCCTTGCACAGCGCCAGCCCCAACCCAGCGCCACCTTTCTTGCGCCCTACCTGCACGAAAGGCTCGAAGATGCGCCCCTGCTGCCCATAGGCAATACCTTCGCCGTTGTCCTCAACACTGATGATTACCCGTTCCGCATGCCGCCGCGCATGCAGGCGGATTCGCCCGCCGTTGGCGGTATGGCGGATGGCATTGTGCAACAGGTTGTCCAGTACGCGGTCCAGCTGGGCGACATCGGCCTGGATGCGTGGCAGCGGTGGTTCCAGCGCCTTGACCAGTTCGATCTGTTTGTTTGCCGCCTGCTCGGCAAAGCGCAGCTGCGCCCGCTCCAGCAGTTCATCAAGGGCGCAGGGTGCCAGGTCTAGCTTCTGCAGCCCGCTCTGGTAGCGGCTGAAGTTGAGCAGGTCGTTGATAAGCTGGGTCAGGCGCTGCATTTCTTCGCCAATGGTTTCCAGCAGGTCGTTCTCGCGCGCCTCGGGTGGGAACTTGACCCGCTCGCGCAACAGGCCGAAGGCCATGTGCATGCCGGTTACCGGCGTGCGCAGCTCGTGGGAGGCGCGTAGCACGAATTCGCTGCGCACGCGTTCGAAGGCCCGTTGTTCGGTGACATCGTGCAGCACCATCACCGCACCCAGGATCGGCCCTTGCGGGTGGCTGACCGGCGTCAGGCTGTAGGTAAGCAGGCGCGTTTCTTCATCCACCTCCATGTTCAGGTCTTCCGGTGGCCGGTCCAGGCTACCGCCGCGCAATACTTGGCGCAGCTGCTGCTCCAGCTCCGGTCGCCGCAGGGCCTCGGCCAAGCCGCTGCCCACGCGGCTGTCGTTCCAGCCCAACTGGCGCTGCGCCACCGGGTTAAGGTGTTCCAGGCGGCCCTGGCGGTCAATGATCAGCAGGCCATCGTCGATGCTGTCCAGCACGGCTTGCAGGCGTTGCTGGCCGGCCAGCAGCTCATCCACGTTGGTGGCCTGGTGCCTGCGCAAGGCATCGGCCATGAGGCCGAAGCGGCGGGTCAGCTGGTTCAGTTCGGTGGCCTGGGTGACGGGCAAGGTGACGTCAAAGTTGCCCTTGCCCAGCTGGTCGGCCGCTTTGGCCAAGGCTTCGATCGGCTGGCCGAAGCGGCGGGCGATGTTGTGCGCGGTGATGAAGCCCAGCACCAGCACCACCAGGCCCATCAGGCCAAGTACTCCGCTGACCAGCAGGGCGCGGTCACGGGTGTGTTCCTCGTTGCGGGTTATCAGGTCCAGGGCCTGCCTGTGGGAGTCGATAAGGTCGGTGCGCACCTGGTTGAACGCGGCGCCCAGCGGCTGCTCCACACCCATGCTACGCGCCGGTGCAGGGCTGTCGCGGTAAGCCTGGAGAAAGGCCTGATAGTTACTGCTGGCCTTGCTGAAACCGGTGCGCTCGCCGCCCTGCTCCAGGCCCTGAGTAAGCAGGGCCTGGAAGTTGTCCTGCAGCAGCCGCAGGTTTTCCGGGGCGGTGTCTTCATCCAGGATGAGCGTCAACTGTTCGCCAAGGTTCTGCCGCAGCTTCAGCCCCACTTCCAGGGCGTGGGTGGTGTCGCGCACCAGTTGCTGTTGCACGGTGGCCATCTGCAGCACACTGACCAGGCCCAGCAGCAACCCGAGTAAGGCCACGGTGACCAGTGCCGAGATACTCAGGAAAAGCCGCGTGCGCAGCTTCATGGGCGGCCACTTCATAGGTTGTACTGCTTGCGCTTGCGGTACAGGGTGGACGCGTCGATGCCCAAGGTCTTGGCGGCCTGGTCAAGGGTGTCGCTGGTGGCCAGCACTGCGCCGATGTGCGCGCGCTCCAGTTCGTCCAGGCTTAGCGCGGCACCCACGCGCGGGGCATTGCCGGCAGGCTGCTCGCCCATGCCCAGGTGGCTGATTTCCACACGTTCCTGTGGGCAGATGATGCTGGCCCGCTCCACCACGTTACGCAGTTCGCGAATGTTGCCGGGCCAGCGGTAGTTGAGCAGGGCCGCACGTGCTTCATCGCTGAAGCCCCGAGCGGGCCGGGAGTACTCCTTGACGAAGCGGGCGAGGAAGCGGTCGGCCAGGGTCAGGATATCTTCACTGCGTTCGCGCAGCGGGGGCAGGTGCAAGGTGATGACGTTCAGGCGATACAACAGGTCTTCGCGAAAGCGGCTTTCGCGCACCATTTCTTCGAGGTTGAGGTTGGTGGCCGCCAGGATTCGGACATCGGCGCGCCGGGTCACGGGGTCGCCAACGCGCTCGTACTCCTTGTCCTGAATGAAGCGCAGCAACTTGGGTTGCAAGGTCAGCGGGAAATCGCCGATCTCGTCGAGAAACAGCGTGCCACCGTCGGCCTGGCTTACCCGGCCCAGGGTGCTTTCGCTGGCGCCGGTGAAAGCCCCGCGGGTGTGGCCGAACAGTTCGCTTTCCATCAGTTCGGCGTTCAGCGACGGGCAGTTGATGGTCACACAGGCTTTGCGCGCGCGCTTGCTCCAGCCATGGATGGCACGGGCCAACTCGCCTTTACCCGTGCCGGATTCACCCAGGATGAGGATGTTGGCGTCGGTGGTGGCGACCTGGCGGGCGGTTTCCAGCACCGCCATCATGGCCGGGCTGTGCGAGTCGAGGCCGTCCTTGGGTTTGCGCACCTCACCTTCCAGGGCCTCCAGGCGTGCCGAAAGCTGGCGTACTTCCAGCTGCTTGGCGGTGGCCAGGCGCAACTGGTCGGGGCTGCATGGCTTGACCAGGTAATCGGCAGCGCCGGCCTGGATGGCGTCTACCGCCGTATCGATCGCCGAGTGTGCAGTGACGATCACTACGCGCATCCAGGGTGCCTGGATGCGCATTTGCGCCAGTACGTCCAGGCCGTTGTCCTCGCCCAGACGCAAATCCAGAAAGCACAGGTCGAACACCTGGCGCTGCAACAGCGCTTCGGCCTGGGCGGCGCTGTTGGCCGTGGCCACGCTATAGCCTTCGTCTTCCAGGCAATAGCGGAAGGTGCGCAGGATCGCGGACTCGTCATCCACCAGCAGAATGCGGCCTTGGTTGTCCTGGGCTGATTCCATTTCCTGCGCTCCTTAGGGGTAGGTCTTCAATTAGTGTGGGAAAAATCGGGCAAGTTGCATGGTCAATTCTGAAGGATTCTGTCCTTTGCATGCTAGCCAATGGCCAAATGCTGCCTGCAGGCCGCGATATTCCGATGATTTGCTTAGAGGCAGCGGTGGCACATTGGTTGCGATGATTTTCACCTTTTGCCTAAAAGCGAGGCACTGACATGCCATTTTCCTTCCGTACCGCCGTGTTGGCAGCCACATTGTTGCCAGTATTAACCCCGGCATTCGCCGACCCTGTGCAGGACGCGCGCCTGGAAGGCGCCCTGCAAACCGCCCTGTCGCTGAACCGTATGCTCGACCCGTTCCGCATCCGGGTTGAAGTTGACGGCAAGCAGGCACGGCTTTCCGGCGAGGTGGAGAACGAGGTCGAGCGGCAGCTTGCCGAAGATGTGGCCCGTGCCACACGGGGCATCGAACAAGTGGAAAACCAGCTGCAGGTCAACGCCCAGCTGGTTGAGCGTCCGTTGGAGCTACGTGCCTACGCCCAACGCCTGGAGGACGCCACCCTGGCGGCGGTGATCCGTGCCCGGCTGTTGTGGAGCCGCACTACCGAAAAGGCGCCCATAGAAGTGCAAAGCAGTGAAGGCGTGGTGACCTTGCGCGGCAAGGTCGACAGTGCCGAAGCCAAGGAACTGGCCGGTGTGGTGGCCCGCACCACCGATGGTGTGCACCTGGTCAACAACCTGGTCAGCCTTGATACCGCCGCCATGGCCAAGGCCCGTGAAAGCCCGGTAGGGGCGCCAACCGGTCCGCAGCCAAGCGACAGCTGGATCATCGACAAGATCCAGAACAGCTACCGTTTCAGCCGCAACCTCGATGGCCTGAACCTGAAAGTCGCCAGTGAAGAAGGCATGGTACGGCTGTCGGGCGAGGTGGTCAGTGCCGAGCAAAAAACCATCGCTGTGGAGATTGCCCGGCAGATCATTGGCGTGCGCGGGGTGGATGCCGACCTGCTCAAGGTGGCGACCAAGGTTGAAGGCTGATCGTGCAATTCGCACGACCACAGGGGCGGCATCGTGCAGTATACGTGCCCGGCGATTGCTTTGATCTTATGTAAGTGATTGATTTATAAGAATTTTATAAAAATAAAAATACTGGCATGCAGGCTGCAATTACCTGTTCAGGTTTGAACAAAAATTACAGCAGGAGGAGCCGGCATGAACCGCCAATCCGTCAACCGCTCGCAGAACGCCGCACTGCCCCTGCGCCAGATGCTGTCACTCGGCATGGCGCTGCTGCTGACCTTGGCCGCTGGCCTCTTCTACTACAGCTGGCAGACCGCGCGTCTGGCTGAGCAAGTGGCAGCGCAGACTGCCCTGTTGACGCAAATTCAGGCTTCCCGTGCCAACACCCTGGTCAAAGCCGCTGACCCATTGCCAGCCGGCCAGGCCACTGCCTCGCCGGCCACCCTGGAAACTGTAGTACCCCAGGACCGCTGGGTCTTCTGACCTGCCGGCCGGACCGATTCTGAAAAAGAAAGGAGAACCACCATGCTGAGCTGGGCTATCACTTTCCTCATCATCGCCATTGTCGCTGCCGTACTGGGCTTCGGTGGTATCGCCGGCGCTGCGACGGGCATCGCGAAGATCCTGTTCATTGTCTTCCTGGTGCTGTTCGTAGCTTCCTTCTTCTTTGGACGTGGACGAGGTTGAAGATGGGCAGGAAGCTTACTGCAGCCCTGGCTGCCGCCCTGTTGCTGGGCGGCAGTGCGGCGGCGATGGCGGCCAATGACGGCCAGGTCCGGGTCGACCAGCTGCTCGGCTCGGACCCGGAGTACCGGGAAACCTGGCAGGACACGATCAAAGGCGAGGAACGCCTGCCCGATTGGGTGGTCAATCTGACCGGCAGTGCCCAGCAGCAGATGTCCGCCGTTACCGAAGATGGCGACAAGTACCTGGTTGGCCCGCTGTGCGAGGCGCAGGACAAGTGCACTTACAAGCGGCTGATCGTTGCGTTCAGCTGGGACAAGGATGATGCCTACGGGATGCTCGTGGAGGTACCCGAAGGCTTGCCGAGCGACAAGTCGCCCACCCGCCATGCGCAGTACCGCTGGCTGGGCGAACCGGACGACGGCATGAAAGCGATGCTGCAGGAGCAGCTCAAGCGTGACCCGAACTGGTACTGAGCATTTATTGCGGGTACTGATGAAAGGTCACCGACTGTCACGTAATAGAAGCTGAACCTTTCTATATTTCAGCCTTCTATGATGCGCCGCCCCGAGGAGGGGTTGCACATGACCAAGGGGCCGGGCTGTTCTGATTGTTGCAGGATCGGAGTGGCCTAGGGGTACAGGGAGTGCCTCCAGCGATGGGCCGGGTCAGGAAAGGCGGAATCGGAAGTATCAGGTCGGCGGTGTCATAGGGGATACCTGGCCAGACCTGACTTCCGAGGAGCCATCCAGAGTCGCTGCGGTCCTTGCGCGATTTTCCCCTTGAGACACATTTTGTCTCGACCGTACATCAACTTTTTTTCGACCTCAATGGCGCTTCTTCAAGTGTCATTTCCGCCATTCGGATTGTCGAACAAGCCATCTTCTGCGCCCTTTTCCTACCGTCAAATCTGCCTAAATATGGCGGTTTGGCCTTGTTCGGGATTCCGAACGTTATAAATCAAGTACTTACGGGCGAGCGGTTTTAGTGCAGATTCGTATGCGTAAACTGCATAGGGTATGCGTTTCCGGCATTAGATTTCCCCCTTCCCCATCGCAATAGTTGCCGCCTTTTTCGCTGGCCAGAGCGCCCTGTTGCTCGCCTGCGCTGTCCTTACATGAAGTCGCCGGATGGAATGATCTACGGCCCGTGACCTTGCCAACCGCTCTGTCACGGGCGTTTTCGTCCGGTGCCATGACCACTAGAACAAAGGGTAAAGACATGAAGAAGGCAAAACTGAGCCTCGCCTGGCAGATCGTCATCGGTCTGGTCCTGGGCGTTGCAATCGGCGCGCTGCTGAACCACTTCAGCGCGGAAAAGGCCTGGTGGATCAGCAACGTCCTCCAGCCCGCCGGTGACATCTTCATTCGCCTGATCAAGATGATCGTCGTCCCGATCGTGATTTCGTCGCTGATCGTGGGTATCGCCGGGGTTGGCGATGCGAAGAAACTGGGCAGCATCGGCCTGAAGACCATCATCTACTTCGAGGTGGTGACCACCATCGCCATCGTTGTCGGCCTGGTGCTGGCCAACCTGTTCCACCCGGGCGCCGGCATCGACATGAGCACCTTGGGTACCGTGGACATCTCCAAGTACCAGGCCACTGCCGCCGAGGTGCAGCATGAGCACGCCTTCATCGAGACCCTGCTGAACCTGATCCCGTCGAACATCTTCGCAGCGCTGATGCGTGGCGAAATGCTGCCGATCATCTTCTTCTCGGTCATGTTCGGCCTGGGCTTGTCGAGCCTGCAGGCAGAGCTGCGTGACCCGCTGGTACGCACCTTCCAGGCCGTATCGGAAACCATGTTCAAGGTCACCCACATGATCATGAACTACGCCCCGATCGGCGTGTTCGCCCTGATTGCCGTGACCGTGGCCAACTTCGGCTTCAGCTCGCTGCTGCCGCTGGCCAAGCTGGTGCTGCTGGTGTACTTCGCCATCGCGTTCTTCGCCTTCATGGTGTTGGGCCTGGTTGCCCGCGTGTTCGGCTTCTCGGTGATCAAGATCATGCGCATCATGAAAGATGAGCTGATCCTGGCCTACTCCACCTCCAGCTCCGAAACCGTGCTGCCGCGCGTGATCGAGAAGATGGAGAAGTACGGTGCACCGAAGTCGATCTGCTCGTTCGTGGTACCGACTGGCTACTCCTTCAACCTGGACGGTTCGACCCTGTACCAGAGCATCGCGGCCATCTTCATTGCCCAGCTGTACGGTATCGACCTGTCGTGGAGCCAGCAGCTGCTGCTGGTACTGACCCTGATGGTCACCTCCAAAGGTATCGCTGGCGTACCGGGCGTGTCGTTCGTGGTGCTGCTGGCCACCCTGGGCAGCGTGGGCATCCCGCTGGAAGGCCTGGCCTTCATCGCCGGTGTCGACCGCATCATGGACATGGCCCGTACCGCGCTGAACGTTGTAGGCAACGCCCTGGCTGCACTGGTCATCGCGCGTTGGGAAGGCATGTACGATGCGGCCAAGGGCGAGAAGTACTACGCCTCGCTGATGGCCGGCAAGCAGGAAACTGCAGTGGTCGGTGAAGCCGCCAAGCGCTAAGCCTGATAGCTGTTTGACCAAGAGCCCCGACTTGTCGGGGCTTTTTGTTGTCTGTGAGATCTTGAGTTGGTCGCGGACTCTTGTAGGAGCGGCCTTGTGTCGCGAAAGGGCCGCAGAGCGGCCCCGGCAATTTGTGCAGCGAAGCTGAAATTTTGGGGGCGCTGCGCACCCCTTTCGCGACACAAGGCCGCTCCTACAGAGGACCGGGTAAGCTTCGGAATACGCTATCATTCGGGCATTTTTCAGGGGGAACACACGGATGCTCAACGGCCTTTGGCTCGGCTTTTTCCTGGTGGCGGCAGTGTCCGCCCTGGCCCAATGGCTGGTGGGTGGCAATGCCGGGATCTTCGCGGCAATGGTCGAAAGCATCTTCGCCATGGCCAAGCTGTCGGTCGAGGTGATGGTGCTGCTGTTCGGCACGCTGACCCTGTGGCTGGGCTTTCTAAAGATCGCTGAAAAGGCCGGCATCGTAGAATGGCTGGCCAAGGTGTTGGGCCCACTGTTCGCCCGCCTGATGCCGGAAGTGCCACCTGGTCATCCTGCCTTGGGCCTGATCACCATGAACTTCGCCGCCAACGGCCTGGGCCTGGATAACGCGGCCACGCCGATTGGCCTGAAGGCCATGCGTGCGCTGCAGGAGCTGAACCCCAGCAGCACCACCGCGAGCAATGCGCAGATCCTGTTCCTGGTGCTCAACGCCTCGTCGCTGACACTGCTGCCGGTGACCATCTTCATGTACCGGGCCCAGCAGGGCGCGCCAGACCCGACCATGGTGTTCCTGCCTATCCTGCTGGCGACCAGCGTCTCGACCCTGGTCGGCCTGCTGTCGGTGGCAGTGATGCAGCGCCTGCGCCTGTGGGACCCGGTGGTGCTCGCCTACTTCATCCCCGGCGCTTTGCTGCTGGGCGGTTTCATGGCCTTCCTCGGCACCCTGTCGGCCGCCGCGCTGGCCAGCCTGTCGTCGATTTTGGGCAACCTCACGTTGTTCGGCGTGATCATGCTGTTCCTGGTGATTGGTGCCCTGAAGCGGGTCAAGGTGTATGAAGCCTTTGTCGAAGGCGCCAAGGAAGGCTTCGATGTCGCCAAGAACCTGTTGCCCTACCTGGTGGCGATGCTGGTGGCGGTCGGTGTGCTGCGTGCTTCTGGCGCCCTGGAGCTGGCCCTGGACGGTATCCGCCATGCGGTGAACTGGATGGGCCTGGATACTCGCTTCGTCGAGGGCCTGCCCACCGCGCTGGTCAAGCCGTTCTCCGGCAGTGCAGCACGGGCCATGTTGATCGAGACCATGCAGACCCAAGGCGTGGACAGCTTCCCCGCCTTGGTGGCGGCGACGATTCAGGGCAGTACCGAAACTACCTTCTACGTGCTGGCCGTGTACTTTGGCGCGGTGGGTATCCAGCGCGTGCGTCACGCGGTCGGTTGCGCACTGCTGGCCGAGTTCTCAGGCGTGGTCGCAGCGATCTTCGTCTGCTACTGGTTCTTCGCCTAAGTTTTTGCACGGCATGCGCGGTCTCTTGTAGGAGCGGCCTTGTGTCGCGATGGGCCGCAAAGCGGCCCCGGCAATTTGTGCATAGCTGCTGAAAAACCGGGGGCGCTTCGCGCCCCATCGCGACACAAGGCCGCTCCTACAAAAGCGCGGTTTGCGTTTCAGCGAGCGGCAACGCTGGCCGCCTGTGCAATCGTCCACCCCACCACCTGCCCGCTCAGCTGATCACACGCCTGACCAAACCCGGCGACCACGGCTGACACCTGCCTGTCAGCCAGCGGCTGGCGGATTTCGAAGCGCTTGCTGGCGAGGATGCGCTGGGTGCGGCCCTGAACCAGGCGCGCGTCGTAGCGAATCACCACCTCCACCGCGCCGCCCGGGCGGTACTCACTCTGAAAGGCTTGTAGCTCGCCAGCCAGCTCGTAGTCGGCCTGCAGGTTGCTGTCGTCGGCGCTCAGGCGCTGTACCTGGCCATCGCGCTGGAAACCATCGAGCAGGCGGTTGCGCAGCAGCACCGGGGCGGCATCGCTCCAGCGGGCTCCTTTGTAGCTGCTGACCACATCGCCCTGAGGAATCACGGCAATGCGCGGGCCGGCCAATACTTCACTGGCCAGTGGCTTGTTCAGGCGCAATGACCAGTCCAGTGGGGCTGCCGTGCGGCTGGGCTGGTTAACCGGCAGGCGGTAGAGGTCTACCGGTTCGCTTTTCGGTAGGATCGAGCAGGCACTGGCCAGGCTCAGTGAGGCTGCCAGGGCCAACAGGCGCAGCGACGGTTTCATGGCTGGAACTCCTTGTTGTTGTCGCGGCCGAGCAGATAGCCGCTCGGGTCGGCCTCCAGTTGCCGGGAAATGCCCTTGAGTGCGTTAAGGGTTTCGCGCAGTTCGCGAATGGCAGGCGTGAGCTGGTTCAGGCCCTGGGCGCCGTCGCCAATGGCCTCGCTGTTGTTTTTCAGCAGATTGTTGATGGTGGCCGTGCTTTCGGCCAGCGACTGCATGGCCTGCTCGGCGCTGCCGATTGCCTGTTTGCCTTCGCTGCCCAGCAGGCCGTTGGCATTGCGCATCAGCGCCTGGGTTTCGGCCAGGGTGGCGCTGGCCTGCTTGCCCACCTGCACCAGTTGCTCGATGGCCTCGGCAATGCTGCCGTGCTGGCCGGCGAATGCTCCGGTGGTCTTGTCGAGGTTGGCCAAGGTGCTGCTGAGGTGACCGATGTTGTCCTCGGAGAACATCTGGTTGGCGTTGTGCAGCAGCAGGTTGATGTTGGTGACCAGGTCGCTGCTGTCGTTAAGCAGGCGCGAGATCGGCGACGGCGAGGCGATGATCACCGGCAGCTTGCCGTCCTTGCCCTTGAGTTCTGGGCTTTGCGGGGTGCCGCCGCTGAGCTGGATGAACGAGTTGCCGGTGACGCCGGCCAGGGTCAGCTTGGCCTGGGTATCTTCCTTCACCGGGGTGTCGCCGCTCAGGCGCACCCGGGCCAGTACCCGGCGGGGGTCGTTCGGGTCCAGGCGCAGGGTGGACACATCGCCCACCTTGATGCCGTTGTACTGCACCGGGCTGCCGCGTGACAGGCCGGAAACGGCTTCGTTGAACACCACTTCGTAATCCTTGAAGGCGTCATCGACACTGGACTTGGTCAGCCATAGGCCAAACAGCATGGCACCCGCCACCACCAGAACGGTGACAAGGCCTATGAGAACGTGATGGGCTCGGGTTTCCATTGCTCAGCGCTCCTGCCCGGCACGGCTGGCGGCCTGTTCGGCTGCGCGCCCGCGAGGGCCATGAAAGTATTCTTGAATCCAGGCGTCGTTGGTCTGCTCGACCTCGGCCAGCGGGCCGGCCACCAGGACCTTTTTCTGTGACAGCACCGCGATGCGGTCGGTGATGGTGTACAGGGTGTCGAGGTCGTGGGTGATGAGGAACACCGACAGGCCCAGGGCATCGCGCAGGGTCAGGATCAACTGGTCGAATGCGGCGGCGCCGATCGGGTCCAGGCCGGCGGTGGGCTCGTCGAGGAACAGGATGTCCGGGTCCAGTGCCAGGGCGCGGGCCAGCGCCGCACGCTTGATCATGCCCCCCGAAAGCGAGGACGGGTACTTGTCGGCGGCCGAGATGGGCAGCCCGGCCAAGGCCAGCTTCACACCGGCCAGGTGCTCGGCATCGGCGCGGGACAGCCCGGCGTGCTCGATCAAGGGCAAGGCGACGTTTTCGGTCACCGTCAGCGAAGAGAACAGCGCGCCCTTCTGGAACAGCACGCCGAAGCGCCGTTCGACCAGTGAGCGCTGTTCTTCGCGCAGGCCCGCAAGGTCCTGGCCGAATACCTTGATCAGCCCTTCGTTGGGCCGGCGCAGGCCGATAATACTGCGCAGCAGTACCGACTTGCCGCTGCCCGAACCACCGACCACAGCCAGGATTTCGCCTCGGTACAGGTCCAGATCCAGGTTTTCATGCACCACCTGTCGGCCGAAGCGGTTGCACAGGCCACGGGCTTCGATCACGTTTTCCCGATCAGTCACCAGCCCATCTCCATGAAGAACAGGGCGGCCACGGCGTCCAGCACGATGACCACGAAAATCGACTGCACCACCGCCGAGGTGGTGTGTGCGCCCACCGATTCTGCGCTACCGCTGACTTTGAAGCCTTCGAGGCAGCCGATGGCGGCGATCAGGAAGGCGAAGAATGGCGCCTTGGCCAGGCCCACCAGAAAGTGCTGCACGCCGATGTCGCTTTGCAGCAGCGACAGGAACATGGCCGGCGAGATGTCCAGCGACAGGGCGCAGACCACTGCGCCGCCGACGATGCCGCAGATCATAGCGATGAAGGTGAGCAAGGGCAGCGAAATCAGCAGTGCCAGTACCCGTGGCACCACCAGCAGCTCCATTGGGTTCAGGCCCAGTGTGCGGATGGCGTCGATTTCCTCGTTGGCCTTCATCGAGCCGATCTGTGCGGTGAACGCGCTGGCAGTGCGGCCGGCCATGAGAATGGCTGTGAGCAGTACGGCGAACTCGCGCAGGAACGAGAACGCCACCAGATCGACGGTGAAAATGGTTGCGCCGAACGCGGCCAGCACCGTGGCACCGAGGAAGGCCACCACCGCGCCGACCAGGAAGGTAAGCAAGGCGACGATGGGGGCGGCATCCAGGCCGGTCTGTTCGATGTGTGCCACGACCGGGGTGATGCGCCAGCGGTGCGGTTGCAGGGCGCGGCGCAGCAAGGTCTCGAGGATTACGCCGACGAAGCCAAGCAACTGCATGGTGTCTTGCCACAGCGTGCCGACGGCGCGGCCGATGCGTTCCAGCAGCATCAGCAGTACGTTGCGCTCGGGCTCCTTGATCGGGATGCAATAGTCCTGGACCGAACAGTAGACGTTCTTGAGCAGTGCGCGGGTGGCGTCGGGCAAGTCCTCGGTACAGTGCGACAAACGCTCGGAACCGAGCAGCTCGGCCAGCAGTGAAGCCCCTGCGGTGTCCAGGCGGCCCAGCTGGCTGAGGTCGGCGACGGTGTCGGCAGTGAATTGTGCGCGCAGAGGCTCGCTCTCGCGCTTGAGGCTGGCGTAGTGCGCCAGGGTCCAGTCACCGGTTATGCGCAGGCAGGCCGGTTGGCGACTGGCGTCCAGGGTGGCGCTGGGGGTGGTCACAGGCTCCATGCATTTGACTCGGCGCTAAGGCTTAAGGGCTGATCATAGCGCAGCAGGCATGGGCTGTTTGGTGATTATGTGCTGTGTTTGGGTGCGTTGCGGGCCGCCTTGCGGCCCATCGCCGGCAAGCCAGCTCCCACAGAACTGCACATCACTTACTGATTTAGCAGGGACCCTGTGGGAGCGGGCAAGCCCGCGAACACCGGCGCAGCCGGTGCCATGCAGCGCGTTGGATTCTTCGCGGCGGTTCGACGCCTCGACGCGCCTGCTTCCACAGGGGCCGCTTCTACCTGTTCAATGTGGGCGCTGGCGTGTCGTCGACAACTCTGAAGCGCAGTACGCCAATCACCTGGCCATCCTCGGTCAGCACCCTCACCTGCCATTTGCCCACCGGGTTTGGCGGGAAGTTCTGCTTGTGGGTCCAGGCCCGGTAGCCTTCCTTGCGCCCGCCATGGATATCCAGGGCAATGCGGTCGACCTCTTTACCGTCCTTTTGCCACACATGGTAAATCCGCTCGTTCAGGCCGCGTGGCGCGTTGATGGCGGTGTAGGCGTACAGGCCGCTGCTGCGGATGCGGCTGGCGGCGATTTCGTCCAGCGATTCGCCTGGCTGGCGGTTGATGACTTCGGTACTTACCGCTACGTCGGTCATCCACAAGGTTGCCGGTGGCACCCACGACCGCAGCAGCCAGCCGCCAGCACCGACCGACAGGGTAACCAGCACCAAGGCCACGCCGCGGCGCCAGGTGTTGATCGGGAAGCTGCTGGCCAGGCTGGGGAACGACAAAACCATGGCCGCAATCAGGGCCAGCTTGAAGCTTTGCGCGGTGGTGAGGTGCAGGATGATCGGCAGCGCGGTCAGCAGCGCGGCGAACAACGTCAGGGTATGCAGCGCCAGGAACAGCCAGCGGCGCGGAGCCAGCCACTTGTAGTACAGCGGGTCGGTGATCGAGATCAGGCCGGCTGCGCCGAGCAGACCGGTGAACACCAGCTGGCCGCTGTTCCAGGTGGTGGTGATGAAGAAGAACGGCAGCACGAAGAACAGCGTTTCCTGGTGGATCATCTGTGTTGCGTAACGCAGCAGCGGCTGCGGGATTTCGCGGTTGAAGGTACGTGCGAACAGGCCGGTAAGGGTGTTTTCCAGCATCAGCCACACCCAGCTCACCAGCATGAGCACGGCCACCCAGCTGGCCAGGCCGGCCTGGCGGTCGACCAGGATGAAGCTGCCGATACCGGAGAGGAAACCGCCGAGCGCGATGATGCCGGGGTAACGTTTGAGCAGTTCGATGATGCGCAGGGCGACTTGAGGGATTTGGGGCATTGGGGGCTACAACAGGGAGGAATGGGGTGGCTGTGCCGGCCTCTTCGCGGGCATGCCCGCTCCCACAGGGTTCGGCGTTAACGCGATCATTGTGGGAGCGGGCGAGCCCGCGAAAGGGCCGGTACTGGCAAAAGGATACCGCCGATTCACCGCTGCCGTGTAGCACCACTCGGCCGTTCAGGCCCATGCCGGCGCCAGCGCAGCAACCCCGCCGCCAGAATCAGCCCCACCAGCAAGGCGACCAGCCCGTAAAGCTCGTCATAACCCAGCAGCGGCTTCTCGATCCGTACATATCCGTCTTCCTTCAGCAGGTCCTTCAACGCCTCATTGGCCTGCTCCAGGCTGACCTGGCGCAGCTTGCGCACCGGGTTGGCAAAACGCCCGTCGGTATAGTCGTTCAGCGCCCCCCAGTAGTAGTCGGCCAGGGCGCTGTTGCCTTGGGTGCTCCAGCTTTCCTTGGCCGCGCTGGCGTCCTTGATGCGGGCAAAGGTGTCCGGGTCGAGGCCTTCCTTGCGCAGGTGGTCGAACAAGCCCTGCATCACCTCGACCGCCTTGTCGATGTCATCACGTTCCAGGTCGGCATTGAGGCTGAGCAGGCCAGTGTCGCCAAAGCTCTCGCGTTGTACCGAAGGGCCGTAGGACAGCCCGTTGCGCAGGCGCAGCTGGTCGTACAAGGCCCAGTCCAGATACCGCGACAGCAGGTCGAGGGTGGCCTGGTGGTCGTTGTCCAGCACGGGCTCGATGAACAGCCAGTGCAGCTTGACGCTATCGCCCAGCCAGCCGCGGGTCAGGTCGCGCCGCTGCTCAGCCTGTTGGGTGATGCTCTCCAGGTTGCGGCGTTCTTCCGGTTCGGTGGCGGGTAGCTCACCAAACGTGCGCTCCAGGTAGGCCGGCAGCAGGCGGTCGAGGCCACCGACCATGATCAGGGTCATGTTGTTGGCGGCGTACCAGCGTTCGCGCAGGGCCTGTACTTGCTCCAGGGTCATGTCGTCGATGTTGGAGCGCTCAGGGCATTTCAGGCCCAGTTCGGTCGCAAGTTGATCGCTGGCCGGGTGGCCGATGTCTTGACGGTCTAGCCAGCGTTGCAGGTGGCCATAGTGGCCGCCATCCTCGCGTTCGATGATACGCTTGGCGGTGGCCAGGGCCTTGGCGTCGATACGGGTGTCGCGGATGACTGCCAGCAGCAGGTCGAGTACTTTGCGCTGGTTGCGCGCCGGGGCCTCGATGACGAAGGTGGTGTCGGCGCTGCTGGTGTAGGCATTCCACTCGCCACCCAGCGATTGCAGGCGCTCTTCCAGGCCGCCCTCGCCGGTTTCGTCGATGCCGCTGAACAGCAAGTGTTCAAGCAGGTGCGGCAGCTCTTTCTGCTCGCAATCGAAGTCGTCCAGGCCCACCCCGACCACCAGGCGGATCGCCACATGGTCGCGTTCGTAGCCGTTTTTCAGGATGACCTGCAGCCCGTTGGGCAACAGGTAGCCCTCAACCCGGGAGCGGTCGAGGGCCAATGAGGGCAGGCTGCAGATCAGCAGGCAAACGAACATCAGGCAACGCATGGGCGAGCTTGGGTCCTCAGGTACGCGAAATCATGGCAGACGGGCCTCGTCCGGCACGCTGTCGAGCATCAGCCCGCCGGTGTCCGAACCGCCCAGTACCACATAGGCACTGCTGCAGAACAAAGAGTTCAACCGCTTCATGTCGGCGATCAGCTCCAAGTGTAGCGAACTGGTCTCGATACTTTGCACCACCTTACGCTGCAGGCGGCTGACATGGGCGTGCGCCAGGCGCCGTTCCTGGGCGCGAAAACGGCGCTTTTCCCGCAGCAGCAAGCGGGCGCTTTCCGGGTCGGCACTGAGGAATACCGACAGGCCCAGGCGCAGGTTCGCCAGTAATTGTTCTTGCAGGCCGGTCAATTCTTCGAGGCCCGTCTGGGAAAATTCCCGGCGCTGGCTGGTTTTCTGCTGCTGGACCTTGCGCAGCATGCGTTCAATCAGGTCGCAGGCCAGCTTGAGGTTGATAGCCAGCTCAATGATCTCGGCCCAACGGCGGTTGTCCTGCTCGCTGAGGTCTTCGCGCGGCATCTGTGCCAGGTACAGCTTGATCGCGCTGTACAAGGCTTCGGCGTCTTCGCCCAGGGCGCGGACCTGCTGTGGCAAGGCCGTTTGTGTACCGCGCAGCGCGCCGAGCATGGCTTCGAGCAGGCTGTCGACGATATCGCCAAGCCGTAAGGTTTCGCGGCAGGCGTTGGCCAAGGCCAGTGTGGGCGTTTCCAGGGCCGAGGCATCGAGGTGGCGTGGGCGGATCTGGCCATTGCCGTTCTCCCGCTCGGGAAGCAGGGTATTGCACAGCCGGCCCATGAGTTTGACCGTAGGCAGCATGAGCAGGCAGCGCAGCGTGTTGTAGAGCAGGTGGAAACCGATCACCAGCTCTTGCGGGCTGAAGCTGAGGGAGTCCATCCACTCTACCAATGGGTGCAGCGCAGGGATGATCAACAGCAGGCCGATCAGCTTGTAGAGCAAGCTGCCCAACGCCACGCGGCGCCCGGCAGTGTTCTGCATGCTGGTACTGATGAAGGCCAGCAACCCGCTACCAATGTTGGCGCCGACCACCAGGCCGATCGCCACTGGCAGGCTGATGACCTCGGCACCGGCCAATGTCGCGGTGAGCAGCACGGCAGCCAGGCTGGAATAGGAAATCATGGCGAACATGGCGCCGACCAGGGCGTCGAGCAGGATGTCGCCGGTCAGCGAAGCGAACAGCACTTTCACGCCTTGGGCGTGGGTGATCGGCGCAGCTGCTTGCACGATCAGCTCCAGCGCCAGGATAATCAGGCCAAGGCCGATACCTACCCGGCCCAGCTGGCCAGCCCGCGTCTGCTTGCGCGAGAGGAAGAAGATCACGCCCAGGAAGATCAGTAGCGGCGAAAGCCACGACAGGTCGAAGGTGAGCACCCGTGCCATCAGCGCGGTACCCACGTCGGCGCCGAGCATGATCGCCAGGGCCGGGGTCATGGCCATCAGGCCCTGGCCAACGAAGGATGTGACCAGCATGGCGGTGGCGTTACTGCTCTGCACCATGGCTGTGACCAGAATGCCGGCGATGAACGCCAGCGGGCGCTTGTCCATGTTCTGGCTGATGATGCGCCGCAGGTTCGAGCCGAAGACCCGGAGAATGCCGGTACGCACGATATGGGTGCCCCAGACCAGAAGCGTCACGGCCGAGAGCAGGTTGAGCAGGGTCAGCATGGCGAAGGCCCCCTGTTGCACTGGCCCAGCGGGCCAAGAAAAGAAACGTGAGCGTTCGAAGACTTTTCAGTGCTCACTCAAAGCTTTAGTTGTTTTGCGCAGCTGCCGCCAGCTTCGCATGGCTGTCATTTGTTTGAAACCGATGGGGCATGAAAAAAGGGCCCTGCGAAGGGCCCTTTCTGTTTTGCACTTGCTGGTCTTATTGACCCGGAATGTCTTTGCGCAGTTTCACCGGGTCATGCTCTTTGCCTTCCTTGCGGGCCGCGGCGGTGCGCATGCGGATGTTGATCGCTTCCACCGCCAGCGAGAATGCCATGGCGAAGTAGACGTAGCCTTTCGGTACGTGCACATCGAAAGCTTCGGCGATCAGTACGGTACCGACCACGATCAGGAACGACAGTGCGAGCATCTTCAGCGACGGGTGTTTGTCGATGAAATTGCTGATGGCACCGGCGCACAGCATCATCACCAGCACGGCGACAACGATGGCGGCGATCATCACCGGCACGTGGGAAACCATGCCCACTGCGGTGATCACCGAGTCCAGCGAGAACACGATGTCGATGATGGCGATCTGGATGATGGTATAGAAGAACTTGCCGCCCGCGCCTTTTGGCTCGTCCGGGTTCTCGTCTTCGCCTTCCAGGCCGTGGTAGATCTCTTGCGAGCTTTTCCACAGCAGGAACAGGCCACCGAAGAACAGGATCAGGTCACGCCCGGAGATGCCTTGGCCGAATACCACGAACAGGTCGGCAGTAAGGCGCATGACCCAGGTGATCGACAGCAGCAGCATGATGCGGGTGACCATGGCCAGGGCCAGGCCGAAGATCCGGGTGCGCGGCTGCATGTGCTTGGGCATGCGGCTGACCAGGATCGAGATCATGATGATGTTGTCGATACCGAGGACGATCTCAAGCGCGGTAAGGGTAAAAAAGGCAACCCAGATTTCCGGGCTGGTCAGCCATTCCATGTAATTTCCTTCGAGCGGTAATGGCAACGCGCCCCGGTCAGGGCGCGTCGCGTAGGTGATACGTCTGTATTAAAGACTACTGAACAGCGGGAAAATCCCCATCAGCAGTGCGGCGAGCATTATGCACAGGCATACCAGCACTGCCCACTTGAGCGTGAAGCGCTGATGGTCGCCGAACTCGATACCGGCCAGGGCCACCAGCAGGTAGGTGGAGGGTACCAGCGGGCTGAGCAGGTGTACCGGCTGCCCTACGATCGAGGCACGGGCCATTTCCACCGGCGTGATGCCGTAGTGGCTGGCGGCTTCGGCCAGCACAGGCAGTACGCCGTAGTAGAAGGCATCGTTGGACATGAAGAAGGTGAACGGCATGCTCACGATTGCGGTGATTACCGCCAGGTAAGGGCCCAGCGCTTCCGGGATCACTGCCAGCAGGCTCTTGGACATGGCGTCGACCATGCCGGTGCCCGACAGGATGCCGGTGAAGATGCCGGCGGCGAAGATCAACCCGGTCACGGCCAGCACGCTGCCGGCGTGGGCGGCGATGCGGTCCTTCTGCTGTTGCAGGCATGGGTAGTTGACGATCATGGCGATGCTGAAGGCGATCATGAACAGCACCGGCAGCGGCAGCAGGCCCATGATCAGTGCCACCATCAGCGCCGCAGTGAGCGCGCCGTTGAAGTACAGCAGCTTGGGCCGGCGAGCTTCCGGGTATTGCGAAACGGTGATTTCGCTGTGATCGATGTCGTCCGTCGGCAGGTGCAGTTCGCCCAGGCGGGCACGTTCACGTTTGCCGTACATGTAGGCAATGCCCAGGATCGCCAGCACGCCGAACAGCATGGCCGGGATCATCGGTACGAAGATGTCCGACGGGTCGACGTGCAGGGCACTGGCGGCGCGAGCAGTCGGGCCACCCCATGGGGTCATGTTCATCACCCCGCCGGCCAGGATGATCAGGCCGGCCATGATCCGCGGGCTCATCCCCAGGCGGCTGTACATCGGCAGCATGGCGGCGCAGCAGATCATGTAGGTGGTGGCGCCGTCACCGTCGAGCGAGACCACCAGGGCCAGCACGGCGGTACCGACCGAAACCTTGAGCGGGTCGCCCTTGACCAGCTTGAGGATCTTGCGCACGGCCGGGTCGAACAGGCCGGAGTCGATCATCAGGGCGAAATAGAGAATGGCGAACATCAGCATCACGCCGGTAGGCGCAAGCTTGCTGATGCCTTCGAGCATCATGGGGCCGATCTTGGCGGAGAAACCGCCGAACAGGGCGAACAGGATCGGTACCAGGATCAGCGCGATCAAGGCCGACAGGCGCTTGGTCATGATCAGGTACATGAAGGTGATGACCATGGCAAAGCCGAGGAAGGTCAGCATGGCAATACTCCAGGCGTGGCGCGGCGAAAGGAAAGTCGATTCGGGCGGATCAGCGCGTCAGGCGCTGTGCAGGGAGCATGCGGAGGGGGACTGCAGGAAGGCGGGCACAGGAATACATCAGAATCACCATTGTTGTTGTTGATTGGGCCGGGCGCGGTGTTTACCGGGTGCCCTGGCTGACCGGTCTTGTGCCGGTAGTGGGGGCTATCCTATGAGGGCAAGCTTTCAGCCAGCTTTCGCTGAAGCAAAGGCGACGAGAGGTAGGTGATGCAGGATGTAACCGAAGGAGGTTGCCATTGTGGCGCCCTGCGCTATCGCCTGTCGGGCGATTTGACGGATATCGCCCACTGCCATTGTTCGATCTGTCGACGGGTCAGCGGCGGGTTGGTGGTGACCTGGCTTACCCTGCCCAGTTCAGGCTTCCAGTGGCTTGCGGGTGAGCCGAACTGTTATGTGGCACCGGCCAGTTGCAGCCGGTACTTCTGTGGGCAGTGCGGGGCGCATGTGGCACTGGTGACTACCCATAGCCCGGAAACGGTCGATGTGACGGTGGCGACGCTGGATCACCCGGAGTGGGTGCGGGCCAACCGGCATATCTGGGTGGGCAGCCGGTTGCCTTGGTTGCACCTGGATGAGGATTTGCCTTCGCAGGCAGAGGAACGCCTGTAGGCGTTGTGCTGCCTGTACGGGCCTCTTCGCGGGCGAGCCCGCTCCCACAGGTACGGCGCAGATCTCAAGGGCGGTGTAGATCCTGTGGGAGCGGGCATGCCCGCGAAGAGGCCGGGCCTGCAAACATCACAACTGCAAGCCACCCGCAGCCTTGTGAAGCGCCCGCAGATGCTCGCCGATCTGCTTCACATTGGCCTCAACCGCGGCTATTTCCTTGGCCCGTGACGGCTCCAGCAGCGCCCTCACCTCTTTGTCCAGGCTGGTGCTCAGGCGCAACAGCTGTGCCTGGCGTTCGCTGCTCACCTGCTCAAGGTGCTTGCGCTCTTCGGGTTGCGGCAGCCCGTAGCCCTTGGCATCCAGCAACTCTGCCGGGCGGCTGAGGAAGCCGCTGTTGGCGAGCATCTGCTTGAGGGTTGCGTCCGCTTTGCTGACGCTGCCGTCGTTCAATGCTGCGGCGTTCAGGTAGCGCTGCTTGACCTCGTCCTGGGCCAGCAGCAGTTGCCTGCGCAAGCTGGCCTGCTCGAGCAACAGCAATGCGGCACTGGTGCGCAGGTCGGCCTTGGCGAACCACGGGCGGCGTTGTTCGGCGTCCAGAGCCAGCCAGTCTTCGACCAGGGCCTGCTTGATCGGCAGCTGCTTCCTCAGCACCTCGAACATGGCCTGGTAGCGGTCGCGGTAGGAATCGAAGCGGTAGCCCAGCCGTAAGGCCTCGCGCGGGTCGTCGAGCACGCTGGTGTCGGCCAGCCCCCTGCCCTTGAGCACCGCCAGCAAACCGTTGGGCATGATGCTGTCGAGGTCGTTGAGGCGCGGGTTGGCGGTTCCGCTGCGCAGCAATTTCAACGATTCCACGGCGCAGTTGTTGGACAGGAACCAGTAGTTGCCGTCATAGCTCCAATGCATCTCGGCTGCCTGGCGCACAAGGTCTTCGATTTCGCTGCGGTTGAGCCTTAAAGGCACCGAGGCCAGGCTACGCAGTTCAGTCTTGGTGTATTCGTCGATCACCTGGCTCAGCGGCAGTACGAATAGCCGCGACGGGTAGTTGCCGACCAGGCCGTCCCAGCTGGACAGCTGCACATCGTTGACGAAGGCGCGGTACGACAGCACAAGGCTTTGGTCGAGGTCCAGGCGGCAGTCCGGCCCGCGTGGGCGGCCCGGCTTGCAGATCACCAGGCGCAACATGCTGTGGCCCCAGCGGCTGACCAGGTTCTGGTTGGCTTCGGCCAGCAGGTAGTCCACTTCATAGACCCGCTCAGGGTCGATTTCCCCCAGCGGCTGGCGGGCAAAGTCGCTACCGGCATTGATGAACGGCAGGCCTTTGGCGCAGGTGTCCTGTTGGGGGGCCCAACCGAAGTGCTGGCGCAGGTACTGGTTCAGCGCCGGGCGACGGCAGCCGTAGCTCGGGTCGAGGAGAAAATACTCCATGTTGACCGCGATGTACTCCTTGGGGCTGCTCAGTTCATAACTGTCGGGGCTGCGTACGAACTGGCCATTGTGCTGCTCGCGCTCGCCGCGTCGGCCCACGTACTGCTGCCAGCCGGCCAGGTCGAGCAACCGCGGGTCGTCGCTGAGGGTGAAGCGGCGTTCGGCCTGGCCGCGGCACTCCTCGGGCAGGCCGATCTTGCCCAGCGTGCCTTGCTGGCGTTTGCAGCGGGCAATCAGCGAGTTTTCGGCGGCGGGCCACAAGCGGGCCCGGTCGTAGATATGGGTGAGCTCGTGCAGCACCGTGGCCAACAGTTCTTCGCGCACCGTGCCGTGTGGCCGGCCGGTACGCTCGGCCGCGGCGCTGCCGTCGGTGAGGCCGGGAAGCAGGCGGCGGTTGAGCTCGAGGGTGGACACCAGCGATGCCTGGCCATAGGCATCGGCCGGCATGCTGTCGCTCCAGCTGACCCGCACGCGGCGGTCCAGCTGTTGCTTGAATCGAGGGGGTAGCTTGCTCAGGGCCTCATCCAGCAGGGCCTGGGTAGCTTGGGACTGTTGTGAGTCCAGGCCGGATGCCTGCAGCTGAAGCTGCAGGTCGGCCAATACGGGTGTGCCGGGCAGCGTCAGGGCGCAGCCGAGCAGCCAGGCACGCACGCTTTTCACAGCGCGAGGATGGCTTCGGCCAGTACCTGGTCGCTGGCGCCGCGTGCTTCTGGCACGCGCTCACGCAAGGTGTTGAAGGCCGACTCGAGTTGGGCGCCGCGGATGTCACCGTTGCTGGCGACGAAGCTGGCAGCGTCGTCATGGGCTTCGCGCACCACTTTGGAGTCGCGAATCGAGGTGGTGGTGTCTGAGGTGAAGTCGATCGAGCGGCCAAAGGCACGCACGATGATGTTGCTGGTGGCCACCAGGGTCTGTGCCTGGGCCAGATCGGCCAGCAGCAGCATGCCGAGGGTAGCGGCAATCAGCGGTTTACGCATGGAGCATCTCCGAAAAATACAGGGAGTCAAGTGTAGTTATTGGACGAGAATTGCCTGCGCCAGTTCCAGATCGCCGACGGCGAGCCGTGCACAATTGTGGCGTAATGATTCCAGTGCAGCCTCCAGCCGCACGCCGCGGATCTGGCCGTCGCTGGCCACAAATGCAGCAGCATCGTCGCGGGCCTGGCGGACCAGCTTGCGATCGAAGGGCGCGGTGGTGACCTGACTGGTGGCATAGCCCGAGATGACCAGGCCTTGCGTGGTGGTATCCATGGCATGGGCGCTGGCCATGCCTGCAACGGAAAACAGCAGCGGCAACAGATAACGCATGGGCTCTACAACGGCTGGTAACGTGGGCGGTAAAAGTGGGTGCGGCTGTGCGGGGGGTAACCCGCACAGCTCAATGGCTCAGCCGGGATCAGAGCGCCAGGATGGCCTGGGCCAGCTGTGCGTCGCTGGCCTGCAGGGCCGGCATTTGCGAGCGGATGTGCAGGAAAGCGCTTTCCAGCTTGGCACCGCGGATGTCGCCCTGGCTGCCAACGAAGCTGGCGGCGTCGTCACGGGCGGCCTGCACGATCTTGTCGTCTTTGAACGAAGAGGAGATATCGGAAGTGGCATCGGTGGACGCAGCCACCGCGCCTACCACGGCGTCGGTGGTGACAACAAAGCTGGTGGCGTTTGCGGTGCCGGCCAGGCTCAGCATCAGGGCGGCGCCAATCAGGTATTTACGGGACATGATGGTGGACTCCTGGACTAGGGGCGGGTGGTTTTGTTTATCGGACGCTCGCGCAGTGTGTTTACCAGACTGCTAGGGCAAGCGTATCACGCGCCGGTGTTTGTGGATGTTAATGAACAGTGCGCCAGCAAACTGTGCTGGTGTGTTTTACTGTTTGTGCAAACTGTACATGTTGTGCTTTGAGGGGCTCTAGCATGCGCTCTGGAAACAAAAAACCCGCTGCAGTCGCCTGCAACGGGTTTTGAGAATTCGCGGTGCCAGCCGAAGCCGGCAAGCCGGTGCTTAGCGCCAGAAAGGCTTGCTCAGCTCTTCGTAGCGTTGCGACTCGCTGATGCCCGCGTCGGCCAGCAGGCGCGCGTCCAGGCGAGCCAGTTGACGGCGGCTGGCCATGCGACGCTGCCACAGCAGCAGAGTGGACAATGCGCGCAGTGGCATCGAAGAGTTGGATTGCTGGGCGTTGCTTTCAAAGACCAGACCGGAACTGAGGGTACGTTCCATGATGCTTCATCCTTCCGCTTATGGCGGGATTAGGTAGTGGTTTAACTGATGCCAATGATCCTCCTCTGTTGTCCATAACAGTAGATACAGTTCAGGTGAAAGACGATGGCTCAGTTAACTGTGTAACCCTACTGTTGCACTCGAAAATGGCGCAACTGTACTGGTCTGCACTTATTTAGTGCATTTGTTGGGGTGAGAGCGATCTAGTAGAGCGAAGGCTGGTAAAAATACCAGTACAGTAGAACAGTTTTTGGCGTAAGCCGCGCGTCGACTGTGTTGCACAGTCCTGTAGGAGCGGCCTTGTGTCGCGAAAGGGCCGCAAAGCGGCCCCCGGATTTCATGCTTACAGCTGAAATTGCAGGGGGCTGCTGCGCAGCCCATCGCGACACAAGGCCGCTCCTACAGAAAGCATGGCCGGAACAGCAGAAGCAGGGCTGCTGTTCCCTACTACAGCTGTATCAACTCGCCAGCATACGCCCGGTTTCTTCCAGGTTCTCGTGCCAGCTCAGTGCTTCACGCAGGATGTGCGGAGTGTGGCCGCCACGCTGGCAGGCGCGATCGAAGTAATCGCTCAGCGCAGCGCGGTAATCCGGATGCACACAGTTGTCGATGATCGCCCGCGCGCGCTCGCGCGGTGCCAGGCCACGCAGGTCGGCCAGGCCTTGTTCGGTGACCAGGATGTCCACGTCATGCTCGGTGTGGTCGACATGGCTGACCATCGGCACCACGCTGGAAATCGCACCGCCTTTGGCAATCGACTTGGTGACGAACACGGCCAGGTGGGCGTTGCGGGCAAAGTCACCCGAGCCACCGATGCCGTTCATCATCCTGGTGCCACACACGTGGGTGGAGTTGACGTTGCCGTAGATATCAAACTCCAGCGCGGTGTTGACACCAATGATGCCCAGGCGACGTACCACTTCCGGGTGGTTGGAGATTTCTTGCGGGCGCAGCACCAACTTGTCCTTGTAGCGCTCCAGGTTGCCGAACACGTCGGCGTTACGGCGGCTGGACAAAGTGATCGAGCTGCCCGAAGCGAAGCTGAGCTTGCCGGCGTCGATCAGGTCGAAGGTGGAATCCTGCAGTACTTCGGAGTACATGGTCAGGTCTTCGAACGGCGACTCGATCAGGCCGCACATCACCGCGTTGGCAATGCTGCCGATACCCGCCTGCAGTGGGCCGAGCTTGTTGGTCATGCGGCCAGCTTCGACTTCTTTCTTGAGGAAGTTGATCAGGTGGTCGGCAATGCCCTGGGTTTCGTCATCCGGCGGCAGTACGGTGGACGGCGAGTCTGGCTGGTCGCTGATGACGATGCCGACGATCTTGGCCGGGTCGATCGGGATGGCGGTACTGCCGATACGGTCGTCGACCTTGACCAGCGGGATTGGCGTGCGGGTCGGGCGGTAGGTCGGGATATAGATGTCGTGCAGGCCTTCGAGGTTGGGGTTGTGCGAGAGGTTGATCTCGACAATCACCTGCTTGGCGAAGATCGCGAAGCTGGCCGAGTTGCCCACCGAAGTGGTTGGCACGATGTGGCCTTGCTCGGTGATGGCCACCGCTTCGATGACGGCGATGTCCGGCAGCTTGAGCTGCTGGTTGCGCAGTTGTTCGACGGTTTCCGACAGGTGTTGGTCGATGAACATCACTTGGCCGTCGTTGATGGCCTTGCGCAGGGTGCTGTCGACCTGGAACGGCATGCGGCGGGCCAGCACGCCGGCCTCGGTCAGTTGCTTGTCCAGGTCGTTGCCCAGGCTGGCGCCGGTCATCAGGCTGATTTTCAGTGGCGACTGCTTGGCACGTTCGGCCAGTGCATGCGGTACGGCCTTGGCTTCGCCGGCGCGGGTGAAACCGCTCATGCCGACAGTCATGCCGTCCTCGATCAGACCAGCGGCATCAGCCGCACTCATTACCTTGCTGTGCAGGGAGGACAAGCGGATACGATCACGGTACATGGATTGTTATCTCGGGCTACTGAAACTACTGCAGCGCAGTCTAGAGATTTCGCCCAGTGCCGTCCCACGACCATGGTCGTATGAGAAGCGATGCAGTAGAGCCGTTGATCTGGATCATTGAAAAGCGAAAGCCCCGGGAGAGATCTCGCCGGGGCCTTCTATATAACGCACGGTTTTTAGCGAAAAGCCTTACTCGACCGCTTTGACCATATCTTCGATGACCTTCTTCGCGTCACCGAACACCATCATGGTCTTGTCCAGGTAGAACAGTTCGTTGTCCAGGCCGGCATAGCCGCTGGCCATGGAGCGCTTGTTGACGATGATGGTCTTGGCCTTGAACGCTTCGAGGATCGGCATGCCGGCAATCGGAGACTTGGGATCGTTCTTCGCCGCCGGGTTGACCACGTCGTTTGCGCCCAGTACCAGCACCACGTCGGCCTGACCGAACTCGGCGTTGATGTCCTCCATCTCGAACACCTGGTCGTAAGGCACCTCGGCTTCGGCCAGCAACACGTTCATGTGCCCGGGCATGCGCCCCGCCACCGGGTGGATCGCGTACTTCACGGTCACGCCGTTGTGGGTCAGCTTCTCGGTCAGTTCCTTCAGCGCGTGCTGGGCACGAGCTACTGCCAGGCCGTAACCCGGCACGATGATCACGCTGTCGGCATTGCTCAGCAGGAAGGTGGCATCGTCGGCCGAGCCGGACTTCACCGGGCGCTGCTCTTTGGAGCCTTGCGCGGCGCCGGCATCGGTGTCACCGCCGAAGCCGCCGAGGATGACGTTGAAGAACGAACGGTTCATCGCCTTGCACATGATGTACGAGAGGATGGCACCGGACGAGCCGACCAGCGAACCTGCGATGATCAGCATCGAGTTGTTCAGCGAGAAACCGATGCCGGCAGCCGCCCAGCCCGAATAGCTGTTGAGCATCGACACCACCACGGGCATGTCGGCGCCACCGATCGGAATAATGATCAGCACGCCCATGATGAAGGCCAGAACCAGCATCAGGGTGAATGCACTGTAGTGGCCGGTGAAGGTGAACAGCAGGCCCAGGGCAATGGTGGTAAGGCCAAGGATCAGGTTCAGCTTGTGCTGGCCGGCGAACTGTACCGGTGCACCCTGGAACAGGCGGAACTTGTATTTGCCCGACAGCTTGCCGAAGGCGATGACCGAACCAGAGAAGGTAATGGCACCGATGGCGGCACCGAGGAACAGTTCCAGGCGGTTGCCGGTAGGGATCGGGTCGCTGATGGCAGCCACGATGCCCATGGACTGCGGCTCCAGCACGGCGGCGATGGCGATGAACACGGCAGCCAGGCCGATCATGCTGTGCATGAAGGCGACCAGCTCTGGCATCTTGGTCATCTCTACGCGCTTGGCCATGATCGAGCCGGCGGTACCGCCGACCAGCAGGCCGACGATCACGTAGCCGATGCCGGCAGTCGCCCCGCCGTTGCCAACAGAGAGCGCGGCGAGCTTATAGATGAGGCCCACCGTCGTGAGGATGGCGATCCCCATGCCGATCATGCCGAACAGGTTGCCGCGCCGCGAGGTAGTCGGGTGCGACAGGCCCTTGAGTGCCTGGATGAAGCAGATCGAAGCGACCAGGTACAGAAGTGTTACCAGATTCATGCTCATGCTTACTTCTGCCCCTCGTTCTTGGCTTTCTTCTTGAACATCTCAAGCATGCGACGGGTGACCAGGAAGCCACCAAACACATTGACCGCAGCCAGGGCCACGGCGAGCGTGCCCATCAGTTTGCCGGCCGGGGTCACGGTAAGTGCGGCGGCCAGCATGGCGCCGACGATTACGATGGCAGAGATGGCGTTGGTCACGGCCATCAGTGGCGTGTGCAGCGCCGGAGTGACGTTCCACACCACGTGGTAGCCCACATAGATGGCCAGCACGAAGATGATCAGGTTGTAGATGCCGTGGGAAATCAGCATGTCTTCCATTGTCGTGCTCCTTAGCCGTTCTTGCGGACGACTTGACCATCACGGCACATGAGGCAGGCCGCGACGATATCGTCTTCGAGGTTGATGACCAGTGTGCCGTCCTTGTCGAACAGCAGCTTCATGAAGTCCAGCAGGTTGCGTGCGTACAGCGCCGAGGCATCGGCACCCACCTGCGCCGGCAGGTTGGTCGGGCCGACGATGGTCACGCCGTTCTCCTGCACCACCTGGTCAGCAACAGTCAGCGGGCAGTTGCCCCCCTGGGCCGCGGCAAGGTCGATGACCACCGAACCGGGCTTCATCTGCGCAACGGTTTCGGCGCTGAGCAAGGTCGGTGCCTTGCGGCCGGGAATCAGTGCGGTGGTGATGACGATATCCGCCTGCTTGGCGCGCTCATGCACGGCCTGGGCCTGGCGCTGCATCCAGCTGGCGGGCATCGGCCGGGCATAACCGCCGACGCCTTCGGCGCACTCGCGTTCTTCATCGGTCTCGTAGGGCACGTCGATGAACTTGGCGCCCAGCGATTCGATCTGCTCTTTCACGGCAGGGCGCACGTCGGACGCTTCGATCACCGCACCCAGGCGTTTGGCCGTGGCGATGGCCTGCAGGCCGGCAACGCCTGCCCCCAGGATCAGCACCCGCGCAGCCTTTACGGTACCGGCGGCGGTCATCAGCATTGGCATGAAGCGTGGGTAGTGATGGGCAGCCAGCAACACGGCCTTGTAACCGGCGATGTTGGCCTGCGACGACAACACGTCCAGGCTTTGCGCCCGCGACGTACGCGGTGCGGCTTCCAGGGCGAAGGCGGTTATGCCGCGCTCGGCCATCTTGCCGATCAGTTCGCCGTTGAAGGGGTTGAGCATGCCCACCAGGAGGCTGCCACTGTTGATCAGGGCCAGTTCCTGGTCGTTGGGGGCGACCACTTTGAGCACCAACTGGGCGCCGTAGGCATCGGCTGCGTTCCCGAGGGAAGCGCCCACGGCCTCATAGGCACTGTCCGGAATGCTGGCGTTGAGCCCTGCCCCCCGTTGGACGGTGACCTGATGGCCCTGGCCAATCAGTTTCTTGATGGTTTCCGGGGTCGCAGCGACCCTTGTCTCACCGGTCTGCGTCTCGAGAGGAACACCAATGTGCACGACTTATTCTCCTGCGGTGACCTTTTGTCTTTGTCAGAGCCAGCACACTTCGGGTGGTGTGCTGGGGCGGCAGTGGAGCGCCAACCCGCCGTATCCCAGGCGGGCGAAGCATTTTGCAGACGAACCCAGGGGCCTTCAACCGCTTCTGGAGCGAAACGAAGTTAAAACTACAAGTCACCCTGTGACCGCTTGTCGCAGCAATAAGGCTCTAGCCCGTCAAACATGGGCTATTGGCAGATTAGGAGAAAAAATCAAAAATTTTTCGGTCAATTCGCTCAGGGCACGATGAATGTCGCAAAACAACCCGCAAAGCCGCGTGGTTAGCAGGGTTAAAGGGTATTTTTCGGCTTACATAACAGTTTATGCAAATGCGACAAATACATATATCTGTAGGCGTTTAAAATAATTAACTACAGAGTCAATTTGTCGCGCTTTCTCATGTTGTTGCGGTGTAGGCCTGGGCCTGGCTTACCAGCCAGTCGCGGAAGGCGCGCAGCGAGGCCGACTCTACCTTGCGCTCCGGAATCATCAGATAGTAGGCCTTGTCGCTACTGAGGGCGTGTCTGTTAGCGACCACCAACCTACCCTCCTCCAACTCGCGCTGGATCAGGAACGGTGGAATCAGCGCGATCCCCATTTCATGCATGGCTGCCTGGGCGAGCATCGAGAATAGTTCATAACGCGGGCCTGTCATGTCGCGTTCCACATTCATCCCCAGGCTGCCGAACCATTGCCGCCAGGCATAAGGGCGCGTGCTTTGCTGAAGGAGTGGCAGTTGGGCGATGCGGCGTGCCTCAAGAATGCCCTGCCCGGCCAGCAGCGCCGGGCTGCACACGGGGAGCGGGTTTTCCCCCATCAGCCGGTGCGACTGGGTGCCGGACCAGTCGGCGTCCCCGAAATAGATAGCGGCATCGAAGGCGGTGTCGGCAAACAGGAATGGCCGTGTGCGGTTGGTAAGGTTGACCGTGACCTCCGGGTGGCTTTGCTGGAAGTCCTTGAGGCGCGGTAGCAGCCATTGGGTGCCGAAGGTCGGCACTACCGCCAGCTCGATCACGCTGGCGCCCTGCTGGCCCATTACCGACAGGGTATCGCGCTCCACGGCGTCCAGTTGGGCGGCAACCTGGCGGCTATAGGAAAGGCCGGCTTCGGTCAGCTTCACCCCGCGGCGCGAGCGGCGGAACAGTTCCACATTGAGAAAAGCCTCCAGGCCGCCAATTTGTCGACAAACGGCGCCTTGGGTCAGGGCAAGCTCTTGGGCGGCCTTGGTAAAGCTCTCATTGCGTGCTGCTGCCTCGAAGCAAACCAGGGCGGTGGTGCTGGGAATCTTGCGACGCATGTACGTCAACCTCACTCGTAAGGCTGTCAATATGGCGTTTTGCCGATTTACGAAGTGACAAATTATCACTAATTGGTGCGCAATCCTCGTTTGTCCCGGCAGCCGATCAGGCCTAGGCTCAAAGGCACAAGAAACTACCCCCTATTTCGAGGATTCTGCTCATGGCCGGTAAAGCAAGCTTCAACTGGATCGACCCGCTGCTGCTGGACCAGCAGCTCACTGAAGAAGAGCGCATGGTGCGTGACAGCGCTTATCAGTTCGCCCAGGACAAGCTCGCCCCGCGTGTGCTCGAAGCCTTCCGCCACGAGCAGACCGACCCGGCGATCTTCCGCGAAATGGGCGAGGTCGGCCTGCTGGGTGCAACCATCCCCGAGCAGTATGGTGGCAGTGGCCTTAACTACGTGTGCTACGGCCTGATCGCCCGCGAGGTGGAGCGTATCGACTCGGGGTACCGTTCGATGATGAGCGTGCAGTCGTCGCTGGTGATGGTCCCGATCAACGAATTCGGTACCGAAGCACAGAAGCAGAAGTACCTGCCCAAGCTGGCCAGTGGCGAGTGGATCGGTTGCTTCGGCCTTACCGAGCCTAACCATGGCTCCGACCCGGGATCGATGATTACCCGTGCCAGGAAGGTTGACGGCGGTTATCGCCTGACCGGCAGCAAGATGTGGATCACCAATAGCCCGATCGCTGATGTGTTCGTGGTCTGGGGCAAGGACGACGCGGGTGATATCCGTGGCTTTGTCCTGGAAAAGGGCTGGCAGGGCCTGAGTGCCCCGGCGATTCATGGCAAGGTTGGCCTGCGCGCCTCCATTACCGGTGAAATCGTCATGGACAATGTGTTCGTGCCAGAGGAGAACATCTTCCCGGATGTGCGCGGCCTCAAAGGCCCGTTCACCTGCCTCAACTCAGCCCGTTATGGCATCTCGTGGGGGGCGCTGGGCGCTGCCGAAGCCTGCTGGCACACAGCGCGTCAGTACACCCTGGACCGTCAGCAGTTCGGCCGCCCGCTGGCTGCCAACCAGCTGATCCAGAAGAAGCTGGCCGACATGCAGACCGAAATCACCCTGGCACTGCAAGGCTGTCTGCGCCTGGGGCGTATGAAGGATGAAGGTTCTGCAGCAGTGGAAATTACCTCGATCATGAAGCGCAACTCCTGCGGCAAGGCGCTGGATATTGCCCGCATGGCCCGCGACATGCTGGGGGGCAACGGCATCTCCGATGAGTTCGGTGTGGCCCGTCACCTGGTCAACCTGGAGGTGGTGAACACCTATGAAGGCACCCACGACGTGCATGCACTGATCCTTGGGCGTGCGCAAACCGGTATCCAGGCCTTCTATTAATAAGGAGCCAGCCCATGGGCGCGCTATCACATCTGCGGGTGCTGGACCTTTCGCGCGTGTTGGCCGGCCCATGGGCTGGTCAGATTCTCGCTGACCTGGGCGCTGACGTGATCAAGGTCGAGCGCCCTGGCAGTGGTGACGATACCCGTGCGTGGGGGCCGCCCTTCCTCAAGGACGCCGCAGGAGAGAACACCAGCGAGGCGGCTTACTACCTGTCGGCCAACCGTAACAAGCGCTCGGTGACCATCGACTTCACCCAGCCTGAAGGGCAACGCCTGGTGCGCGAGCTGGCGGCGAAGTCCGATATCGTCATCGAGAACTTCAAGGTGGGTGGGCTGGCGGCCTACGGCCTGGACTACCAGAGCCTCAAGGTAATCAACCCCAAGCTTATATACTGCTCCATCACCGGTTTTGGCCAGACCGGGCCGTATGCCAAGCGTGCAGGTTATGACTTCATGATTCAGGGGCTGGGTGGGCTGATGAGCCTTACCGGCCGCCCGGAGGGTGAGGAGGGTGCAGGTCCGGTCAAAGTGGGCGTGGCACTTACCGACATTCTCACCGGGCTGTACTCCACGGTGGCCATGCTTGCTGCTCTGGCCCATCGGGAGCAGACCGGAGTGGGGCAGCATGTCGACATGGCGCTGCTTGATGTGCAGGTGGCCTGCCTGGCGAACCAGGCCATGAACTACCTGACTACAGGTAACCCGCCTCGCCGTCTGGGCAATGCACATCCTAATATCGTGCCTTATCAGGATTTTCCGACCGCGGATGGCGATTTCATTCTTACAGTGGGCAACGATGGCCAGTTCCGCAAATTCGCAGAGGTGGCCGGGCAACCGCAATGGGCGGACGACCCACGCTTCGTTACTAATAAGCAGCGGGTGGCCAACCGGGCTGAGCTGATCCCGCTGATTCGCCAGGCCACGGTATTCAAGACAACCGCCGAATGGGTTGGCCAGCTTGAGGCTGCCGGCGTGCCGTGCGGGCCTATCAATGATCTGGCGCAGATGTTCCAGGATCCTCAGGTGCTGGCACGTGGGCTGGCGGTGAGTATTGCGCACCCGTTGGCAGGCAACGTGCCGCAGGTGGCCAGCCCTATAAGGTTGTCGGAGACGCCAGTGGAGTATCGGCGGGCGCCGCCTCTGCTGGGTGAGCATACCGAGGTGGTGCTCGAGGAGGTATTGGGGCTGGAAGCGGGTGAGGTGCAGCGCTTGCGCGATGCAGGCGTGCTCTAGAAGCGCGTGGTGCTATCGAGAAGCGGGGCGGCCGTCAGGCCGCCCCGCTTTGCTTTTCAGCGATATTACAGTTTCTTGAAATTAAGGGTTGACGCGCTTTCGAATCCCCTTATAATGCGCCCCACTTCCAGCGACAACGGAACGAAAAACTCCTTGAAATTCAATGAGTTAGACGATTCGGAAGGCGCTGAAAGGGCTACGATCGAATGATCGCAAGCGGTTAAGATGGTGGTTGACAGCGCTTTTAAACGCTGTATGATTCGCCTCCCGCTACGAGAGATCGCAGCGAGCCAAGTGTTTGAAGCTAAACGAGTTTCTCGCAAAAAACTTCAAAA